>JAZFPY010000184.1:0-2213 GCA_036444875.1 Woeseiaceae bacterium
CTATGCACCGTGTATTGGCACTATCTGTTGCTCGTCTGGATCGTATTGTTCGCTTTGCTGTTATCTACCTAGGAGGATAAGGACGAATGTCTGAAGCTGCGCTGACTGATACGGGAGATATTCTGCCAGAAGGCACGAGAGGAGTCGTGGCAGACTTCTCTGCGGATAAACAGACATTTCAGGTGCCCTGGGGCAAGGCCATGATGTGGTTTTTCCTCCTCAGCGACACATTCATTTTCGGCTGCTTCCTGACTTCGTACATGACAGTGCGAATATCGGCCAGGGACGCCTGGCCCGTTCCGAGCGAGGTGTTTGCGCTGTCGTTCGGCGGGGAACCCATTCCTCTGATTCTGATCGCGATCATGACGTTCATCCTGATCTCATCGAGCGGCACGATGGCGATGGCCGTCAACATGGGCTACCGCAAGGAGCGAAACAAGACTTTCTGGCTGATGTTGGCAACGGCCGCGTTCGGCGTGATGTTTGTCAGCATGCAGGTATTCGAGTGGACCAAGCTCATCGTCGAGGAGGGCGTGCGCCCCTGGAGCAATCCGATGGGGGCGGCTCAGTTCGGTTCAACCTTTTTCATGATCACGGGGTTTCACGGGCTTCACGTGAGTGCCGGCGTGATTTATTTAATCACAATCGCCTCAAGGGTCAAACGCGGCTTCTATGAGAAACGAGGCGGCAACTACGAGATCGTGGAAATCACCGGCCTGTATTGGCATTTCGTCGACCTCGTTTGGGTATTCATCTTCGCCTTCTTCTATCTTTGGTAGGATTCGCTCAGGGGTTCTCGACATGGCACAGGCAAGTGGACAGCAACATCCGATCAGCGTCTATATGTGGATCTGGGGCCTGTTGTTTGTATTCAGTTTTTTCTCTTACATGGTGGACTACCTGGATTTCCAGGGTTTAATGCGCTGGTCCCTGATTCTCTTGTTCATGTTCCTCAAGGCAGGATTCATCGTCGGCATCTTCATGCACATGGCCTGGGAGCGACTCGCGCTGAAGATGGTTATTCTGGGCCCGCCGGTGGCTTTGTGCGTGCTCATCGTACTGATGGTGATTGAAGCCGACTATACTTTTCTGACAAGGATTGTGTTCTTTGGAGAGGGCGCTGCTCTTCCGGTACATCACTAGGCGGACAACACAGCAGCCTCGTCGGCCGGCCCAACACAGGTGTTCATTTGCCGTTAAGCTTTGTTCGATATAATCAGCGGATCGAAAGCTAATCTATATCGTTTACGCCGGCTCAGATTCCGCACCTATTACATTATCGAAGGAGACTCCATTGAGCAAGATTGCGAGACGCCAGTTCATACAATTATCGGCAGTCGCAGCTGCCGGCTGTTTCGTTCGTCCGGGAGCCAACGCACAGGCGCAGGACTTGCCGAAAATTACGGAGGACGATCCGGTGGCCCAGGCGCTGAAGTACACGCATGACGCAAGCATCGTGGATCCTGCCTCACGACCGCAGCCCGCAGCAGATCAGACCTGTGCAAATTGCGCTCAGCTGGTAGGCAATGAGGGCGATGAGTGGCGGCCGTGCCAGATATTTGTCGGCAAACTCGTCAACGTTAAGGGTTGGTGCTCAGTCTGGGTGCCAAGAGTCTGACCGCGGCTGTTATTGCGGCAACGGGCGCAATAGTCATATCAGGGGTCGTCCTCCTCACCGCGCTGGGCGAGCATCAGGCGATATATCTCATTTCGCCGGCGACCCGAGAGTGACGATACAAGATCGACTGCCTGATTAGCCGGCAACGCGGCCGAAATCTCTGCGATCAGCTGACTGATATTGATTGTCGCGACCTCCGTGTCGGGGTTTCGGTTTCCTTCGACCACAAGAACAAATTCACCTTTCGTCGCAATCTGTCCGTCTGCCAGCATGTCTTGCAGATTTCCGAGCGTTGCGGATACGCACTGTTCATGCAACTTGCTGAGTTCACGGCCGATAAAGGCATTTCGCCCGGCGCCCAGGACTTCGTCAAGATCCTTCATCGTCTCTTTGATTCGGTGTACCGACTCGTAAAAAATGATCGTGCGCGTCTCATCACAAAGTTTTCGGAGCCTGTTTATGCGCGCCATTTTCTTGCTCGGCAAGAAGCCTTCGAAGCAAAACCTGTCGGTCGCCAAGCCCGCAACAGAAAGTGCGGCAGTAACAGCGCTGGCACCGGGCACAGGTGAGACCGGTATCTCCTCAGCGTGCGCGG
>JAZFPY010000185.1:0-4448 GCA_036444875.1 Woeseiaceae bacterium
GCCGCAGCACAGCATCGACCTGTCTCGCCACATCGCCGGCGAGGTGTTGTACCAGCGAACGTGCCGCAGCAGCACGCGTTAACTCCCATCGATGGCCCTGCCTCATCGCGGGGTGTGTGAATGACTCAAGCCCAACGTCGAACAGAGCCATCGTGCGACCGAAACTCCGCATCACTTCGTCAGTATGCGGCGTAAAATCCGCCAGCAAAGTTCCCGGGCAAAACATGAGTGACCAAACCAGTCGATCGACACCGTCGACCGACACAACAGTGTAGAGCTGACCGGCTTTCGTGGGAATCACCCGTGGCAGCTTCAGTTCGGCGGCAGTATCGGCCAGACGCGCCATCGCCTGACACTGGAGATCTACGCGTTGCTCTTTGCAGCCATCGTGCGACCGAAACTCCGCATCACTTCGTCAGTATGCGGCGTAAAATCCGCCAGCAAGGTACCCGGGCAAAACATGAGTGACCAAACCAGTCGATCGACACCGTCGACCGACACAACGGTGTAGAGCTGACCGGCTTTCGTGGGAATCACCCGCGGCAGGTTCAGTTCGGCGGCAGTATCGGCCAGACGCGCCATCGCCTGACACTGGAGATCCACGCGTTGCTCTTTGCAGCCGTCGTGCATGATTTTCAGAATCCGTTTCTCGCCATTTCCGCTAACGGCAAGGAAGTTGTCGTCCAGTTCGCCGTATAGCACGGTCAGTTCCGCATCGAGGTCATACAAGTCCTTGAGGACCTGTCTGGCTGCGCTTGTGCTGATCATCGACTCACAGCCGGTACTGGGATATCTGAATCTCGGTACCGTAGTCCGCATAATCGCCATCGGTGCGCTGGCCACGGAACTCTGCCCAGTCGATCGTCCGGTACGCACTCGGTCGGGAATCGCTGATGACGGTTGGCAGCGGGCTGACTCCAGTCTCTGCGGAGGGGTTGAAGAAAAAAGGAATGCTGTAGCGGTCACAACTTTCCATCGCCAGGACACGGTGCATTGCCGCCTGGTACCTATCGTTGGACCACACCTGCATCATGTCGCCCGTGTTGATCACGAATCCGCCCTCGACCGGCAGGATTTCGTGCCAGCAACCGCTCCTGTGAACTTGCAAACCGCCAACTTCATCCTGAAGCAGAATTGTCAGGGCCCCCGCGTCCGTATGATTGTGTACGCCGAGATCGGCGTCAGGCAGCTCTCCGGTCGCCGCCTCGGCCAGCGGGTCGTCGACCGGATAATGGTTCAGCCTGATAAAACCCGTGTGCCCGGGTTCGAAGTACTTTTTCAGGTGGTCCGCCGGCAGATCAAAACCCACACAGAAAGCTTCCAGCAACTGAAGAGAAAGATCGGTGCACGCCGCCAGATACGCAAGCATCGTGGCGCGGAACGCGTCGTTCGACTCCGGCCAGCGATTTTCGGATCGATAAATCGGGTCCGTACCCTGGGTTGTGTAGTCGAATACCTCCTTTTTGTCGCGCCGGTTTTTTGTCAACTCATTATTGTAATAACCCCAGGGATTTTCCCTCGTTCTGAGAATCGACTCCTTGGTGCTGCGGGGCAGACGAAAGAACTGCCGCATCTGGCGCCAGACATCGTCAATCAGCTTCCCGGGAACGCCGTGATTGACGACCTGAAAAAAACCCCAGTCCCTGCACGCATTTGCGATTTCCCCAATCGTGTCAGCGGCGGTGCCATCGCGCAATCCACCGATATCGATCACCGGGACAGAAGAACCAAACTCCGCCGTCGTTGCAATCGGATGGTTGTCGAGGTCCGCGTGGTTCTGACTGGTCAAAATAAGTACTTCAGGGGCCTGGTGGCTGATCTGGGAATATACTCGATTCCTGCGCTGAGAGTGTTCGAAGCCCGGAATCCGTGGTGCCGTATGCGTGAATCCCTGGCCTGAGTCCGGCGTCGCAGGGCCTTTTGCCCTGCTTGTCGTTTTCGCTTTTATCGATCATCGGCTAATCACCGAGGTCGCCGGCACGTCCGCGCAAAGACACGCCTTTTTGTCATTCACAGAGGCGCCGAGAAATTCTCCAGCCGGCGTTTAACAAAAAGTATCTGGTTCGACATTGCCGCTCGGCGACACGACATAAAGATTCAGCCGCCACGTGACGAGGAAACTCCCTGTCTCGTCCGGATTCTCGTAAACCTCGATCTCCTGCGGTCTTACGTGGTCGCAAAGGCGATCGCTCATTACATCGGCAATGCTGGGTTTCTCTGCTGCATATACGATATCCATGATGGTCTCCTTGCTGGCGCTATCATCATTGTCGCTTGCAGCTTATTGCAGACCGCCTTAACCGTGCCTGAAAGATTGGTGAACGTTAGCTGAATGCCGCAGATTCTTATTGTCTTAAATAATCATCAGTTTGATTCAGCCAGTCGTCGCGCCTGGGCGCCCACATGTCCGTTTCGACGACGTCCCCGACTACCAGTGCTTCATGAGGCAGATTCGCCGGAATCACGATGACCTCGCCGGGACCGACATCTATCGTTTCGTCACCATCCTTGCCAAGTCGGAACTTCAAGACACCGGAGATAACCTGTGTGATCTGCTCATTATGATGACTGTGCATCGGCACCAGAAAACCATCCTTTAAATATATTCGTGCAACTGTCAGCAGCTCTCCGGTGATGATCTGGCGCCGCATCGACGGATTGACCGTTTCCATCGGAACATCATCCCACTGCAATAACTCCACGTTACCCTGCTTTGACATTGTATTCTCCATATCACTGATTAAATTGTGCGGCTAATGCTGGCTGTCTCGGGGATCAGCTACCCGATCGCGAACAAGTTCGTCGACAGGCGTGACCGGTTCATTTACACCGATGCCAGGATGACGCGCCAGCGTCATCAATGAACCGGGCGAACGCTATCAATTTGTCGGGTTGAGGCCAATGACAACCGGATCGTGATCCGACGCACGATAAGGTGTGGTGCTATCAAAAATATCGGGGTTGCGGCCAAACTCGAGATTGTAGTCATGGACTGGCGACTCGTCGGTATTGATATGCCATTCAGCCACACCGGTGACCTGACCGACCAGGCTTCCTGATGCAAGTACATGATCGAGCGCGCCTGCCCGACCCTCAAAGACGAAAGAATAGCTGCCTGTTCCAATGTACTTCCTGAGCAAATTGTCGAATCCGGCAGCTTCGAGTATCGTTACAGGGTCTTCGAGCATGTGCGCGTTGGGGTCGCCAATAATCAAAACGTCCGGGTCACCGCTGGCAGTCGGATCCGTTGCCAGCCAGTCTGCCAGTGCCCTCGCCGCATTGGAACGCGTAACGTTGCAATCATCCTGGCCGTCATTCAGATCCGGATCACCAACACTATCGCAACTGGATCCTTTCGACTTAAAGTGCGTGAGAGCAATGGTTAGAACCGCGGCGTTCGAGTTCTGCGAAAAACTCTGTGCCAGTACCGGACGATTTCGCGAATCGTCAAAACGCTGGTCTACGTTCGAATCAAGGACGGCATATGCGCCTGTCGTCGATACGCTTGCCGGTTTGTACAAGAACCCGACGCGTATGGCGTCGGTTCCGATCGTGTTGGTATCGACAAATGCGTATGTACTGGCGCCGGCTACAGCATTCAAACCATCTGCCAGACTCTGCAACGAACCGCTCGCATTATTTTCAATTTCCGTAAGACCGACGATGTCAGCATCCAGCAGCAAAAGTGCGTTGATGATCTTCGTTTGGTGACGATCGAACTCCTGCTGGCTGTCGGCGCCCCTGCATCTGCTGTTGCCAGCCGGGCCGCACATGTTCTGCCCGGAGTCGATCGTCGTGAAGTAATTATCCAGGTTAACGCTTGCTACTGTCAGCGTGCCGCCGACATCCGGCGAAGTCGCCGGCCGCGCATTGACCGATACGAATGACGGTTCGCTTGTCGGTACGAGTCGGTAGATTTCAAAGCCATTGCTGCCACTGCCCCGGGCGAAACGAATATTACCGCTCAGATTCGTCGTCGTATCGCCATTTCGAATCGCAGGATACGGCGCAGGCCCGACAAAGGAATGATTCAGATACCGAACCGGATCGGCATTGTAAATCGACAGGCCATCGTCCAACATGATACTGCGCGCGGCCACCTCGTCCTGATGGGCGGCGTACCCGGCGACGTCTGGTGAATTCTCGTTCGTAAAAATGAAAAGCCGCCCATTTTGTGACAGCAGGATCTCACCATATCGCTCCAGGCCGAACAGTTCGGTGACCGCCAAGGCCTGCGGAAATCTGACGAGCATGCCTTCGAACTGCTCCAGGTCCGCGATGAGCTTGTCGTCGCTGTTGGTCACCGTAGCGGCTGCCGGCAGAATCACGTCGGATGCCTGAATCGCGCCTGCACCTGCGGCCGTGACTTCGACACGCATCGCAGTAATCTGCGTCTCACCGAAATATTCGTTCACTCTGCCGTCGACGGTAACTCTGTCGCCGACGCT
>JAZFPY010000186.1:0-2817 GCA_036444875.1 Woeseiaceae bacterium
CCTGCCCCACGCCGATGCACATCGTGCAAAGCGCGTATCGACCAGCCGTTCGCTGCAGTTGATACGCAGCCGTTGTGACCAGTCGCGCCCCCGACATCCCCAACGGGTGACCCAATGCGATGGCACCGCCGTTGGGATTTACATTTTCTGCGTCATCGGCAATACCAAGCTCCCGCAGCACAGCAAGCCCCTGGGCCGCAAATGCTTCGTTCAACTCGATAACATCCATTTGCTCGATCGTCAGGCCCGCAAGCCCGAGGACCTTGCGCGACGCCGGAACCGGCCCGATCCCCATGACGCGTGGTTCGACGCCCGCCGAGGCCCAGGTCAGTATCTTTGCCATCGGTGTCAATCCGTGTTCGCTGACAGCATCGTCGGAGGCAACCAGTAATGCACAGGCCCCGTCATTGATCCCCGATGCGTTGCCGGCCGTTACCGTGCCGTCCTTCCGGACAATCGGCCGCAATTTCCCAAGGCCCTCAATAGTCGAGTCCGCGCGCGGGTGCTCGTCCGTATCGACAAGCACCGGGTCGCCACGTCGCTGCGGGACTGAAACCTGCGTAATCTCATTTTTCAGACGCCCGTTCGAGATCGCATCCGCGGCTTTCTGCTGGCTGCGCAACGCAAACCGGTCCTGGTCTTCACGGGAGATATCGTAGTCACGGGAAACATTCTCAGCCGTCTCAGACATGGAATCAACGCCGTACAGTTCCTCGAGTTTTCGGTTGACGAATCGCCAGCCCAGTGTCGTGTCGTAGATCTCCGCGTTCCGGTCGAAGGCCATAGTCGATTTCGCAATGACGAATGGCGCACGCGACATCGACTCGACGCCACCGGCAAGCACGATGTTCGCGTCACCAGCATTGATTGCGTGCGCCGCATTGCCGACCGCGTTCATACCTGAGCCGCAAAGCCGGTTGACGGTCGCAGCAGGTACGGACGCCGGTAGGCCGGCAAGTAACAAAGACATGCGGGCGACATTACGATTGTCTTCGCCGGCCTGGTTGGCGCAGCCGTAGACGACGTCGTCGATCGCCTCAGCCGGCAAACTTTGATTCCGCTCGATCAGCGCCCGAAGGGGAATCGCCCCGAGGTCGTCCGTCCGCAGCGATGACAACATCCCGCCGTATCGTCCAATTGGCGTTCGAATGGCATCGCAAATCCAGGCTTCCGGCATAATCACTTCCCCATTATTGTTCGCCAGGCGGCACGGCAGCATCGGCCACGGCAGCAGCACGATGGTATGACCGACCGAGATACACGCCGACGACTGCCCAGACTACTGCAATGCCCGCACCGATCGCTGCGACCGCGCCAAGCCCCAATCCCAAGCCGGCCGTTAATGCCGTGAAGCCCCATGCAGTCACCATGTCGCCACCGCGATAGACGACGATATCGATAACCGGCTTCGCCTTGAATCGCGTCTCCCTGTCGACAACCGTAAACAACATCTCCCGGCCCGGCCTCGTAATCGCGTAGTTGCCGGCGCGACGCACGATTTGCAGCCCGGCCACAACAGCAATGATAGGTGCGATAGCAACGATTAGTAGTCCGAAAACGATCAGTGCGGGGACCAGCGCAAGTGTAATTGACATGCCAAACTTCGTCGCGAGCCGGCCGGTCGCGAAAACTGCGGTGACAATTGCGAGCGAATTGACGGCAAGGTCAATCCCGCCCCAGATCTGCATTCTTGCATCGCGATCAACATCGACCAGCAGATTCTTGATCTCAAAATAGACGAATGTGCTGATCGCGACGTAAAGCAGGATGAAGAGCCCGATGCCGAGTAAAAAGGGCTTGCGAAGAAACAATTCGAATCCCGCAAATGGATTCTTGCCAATTGCCTGCTGCGCACTCAGGTCCGCATGCACATCCTCGTTACCGAGTTCGGTGACTTTAAGCTTCTCCAGCTCCCTGATAATCACGATCGGGATCAACAGCATCACTGCTGCGATCAACATCAGATTAGTCGCCCCCAGGCTGTCGGCAAAAAAGGTCGGAATCGTCGGGCCGACAATCGCGCCGGTGCTGGCGCCCGTCGCGATGATTCCGAAGAGGCGCGGCGCCTGATCCCTGGAAAACAAATCCGACATGAAGCTCCAGAACACCGAAACATGAAACAGACTGAAGACGCTGAGCCAGACATAAAAAGACTTATCGATATAGGTCGGGTTTTCCACGAAGGACGACCCGAAGTAAAAGACAAAGAACGAAAACGAGAAAAACGCATAGACGCTGGGGACCAGATTCTTGAACTGAACCCTGGAAATAACCGCACCATATACGCTGACAGCAACAAAGCTGAAAAAGAAAGTCGAAGTCCAGAGCCAGCTTAGCTCGGCATCGCTCCAGTCGCTGGACAACGCGTCACGTACCGGACGCAAAATAAAGTACGCCGCCATCAACGTAAACACGAACAGGAACGACAAGATTGTCGCCCTGAGTTCGTTTGCTTCGATCTTGGTGGCGGCCTTGATTATTCGTGCTATCGGGCCGTTGTTGTCATGCGTCCCGTTCGTCGCCATACGCCGGTTGCCTCCGAATACCGGTCACCGAAGCCGCATCATAAACGCAAAATGGGCGTTGACCCCTTTTTTCGGTACCACGATCAAGGACGTGGATTGGAAGGCTTGTCTCAGAGACCGTGGCCCGCAGGGATGCGGGCCCCGAGCCTACATGGACGTGCTTGCGGCGTGTCTCAAACTGAAGGCTGGCAAATCATGTCCGTAGTTATTCACCCTATCGGAACCCCTTGCAACCACTGCGATCCAGTCAATGATGCAATCTCTTATGGGACAGCACTGGGATAAAGCCGCT
>JAZFPY010000187.1:0-2899 GCA_036444875.1 Woeseiaceae bacterium
ATCTGACGGCCAGTTCGATTTTCATCTACATGGGGTCTGTGCCTGACTTCGCTGCGGTCCGGGATGCCAGCACCGGCCTGCGTCGCCGACTCTATACGATTTTCTGCTTCGGCTGGCGGGGCACCGCAAGGGAATGGCATACGCTAGGCTGGGCCTACACGTTTTTTGCCGTGTTTGTCATCCCTCTGGCGGTGTCGGTGCACAGCATCGTGTCCTGGGATTTTGCGTTGTCTATCGTGCCGGGACTGCACCACACGATATTCGCCCCTTACTTTGTTTGCGGCGCCATCTATTCCGGTACGGCCGGTATTGTCACCGTGATGTATTGCCTCAGGAAGTATTTGAATTTTGAACGTTACATCGGGCAGGTGCATCTCGACAATCTCGGCAAGCTGCTGATCGCCTTGTCCCTTATCTGGAGTTACATCAACATACTCGAGCTTTTCAGCACCTGGTACGGCGGCTCATCCTTCGAGCTGGAGGCGCTGAAGTTCAAGCTAACCGGTTTCTATGCGCCACTCTACTGGGAGATGATTCTGTTCTGCGCTTTTGTTCCCTTGTTGATGTTCTTCAGGAAGTTCCGCTGGTCCTGGAACAAGATGCTGGTGATCTCCATCCTGATCAACATCGGCATGCTCACGGAGCGGTTCATCATCGTAGCCACGTCACAGCCCCGCAAGTTCCTGCCGAATGCCTTTGGCTTTTATTTCCCGAGTTGGATCGAGATATCGATCACGATCGGTTCATTTGCAATCTTTGCGACGCTGTTCCTGATCTTCATCAAATGGGTCCCGGCGATATCGATTTACGAGGTCAAGGAGACGCTCAAGCCGCTCAGGAGGGATGCCTGATGGCCATCATGGGCACGTTCGCGTTTGAGGAGGACTTTCTTGCTGCCGCGGTGAATCTGCAATCTTCGGGATTCGACAATATCTCATTGTTGTCACCTGTGCCGCTGGAAGAAGCGCAGCAGGTACTCGGACTGGGCAAGTCGCCGGTGCGCCGCTTTTCCCTCGCCGGTGCTATCGTAGGGGCGATATCCGGATTTGCCATGGCGGTCGGCACCGCCCTGGTGTTCGTTCTGCCTACCAGTGGCAGGGCTATTATTACCTTGCCGCCATATTTCATTATCACTTACGAGATGACGATACTGTTCGGCGTGTTGTTCACGCTGCTCGGGTTTCATGTCGTCTCTGGTCTGCCCGCGTGGCGTGATAGGCCATACCTGCCAGCGGCCAGTATCGATCGCTTCGTGGTCGTCGTTGAAGACGCCGCGGGAGAGCAAGCGGCCAGGGCGGAGGCAATTATCAGACAGGCAGGGGCGGAAGAGATTCGGCATGTGGAGGAAGACCAATGAATTTCCGGCGCTTATCAGACCTGGCATGCGTTTTCTGCCTTCTGGCAATACCGGGTACGGGTGTGACGCTGCCCTGGGACAAGGACATGCAGGATCAGCCGTCCGTGAAGCCCCAGGAATCTCGGGTCTCGACAAACCGCTCTTCTGTACCCGTGGGGGGCAAAGACGGTTATCCGCCGCCAAAAGATATCATCGAGCTGGTGCGAGCCCGATTGGAGGCAGGACGGACCCTGGTCAACCCGATACGTAAATCGCCGGAGTCTCTCGCCAGGGGCAGACAAATGTACGAACGGCACTGTCTGGTCTGTCACGGTGAGCAGGGCCGGGGAAACGGCCCCGTGGGTCGTCAGTTCGTGCCCCAGCCCATGGAGCTGAACCTCGACTATGTACAGCTTCAGCCTGACGGGCAGATCTTTTATACGATCAGCCACGGCAGCATTGCGATGCCGTTTTATCGGCAGGCAATAGCGGCGGAAGACCGCTGGCATCTGGTCAACTTCATCAAGGTAGCCTTTGGCGAGACATGAGCGCGATTCCAGAAATTGCGATTGGTGTACCTGAGGGGCGGCGGGGCTATGCGACGACCTTGCTTGTCCTTGCTGCGGTGTTGTTGGCCGGTGCCGGCAGCCTGGCTTACATGCTTACCACGGCGCCTGAATCGGTTCCGTGGAGCTTCTTTGCGGCGAGCTTTGTTTTTCTGCTTGGCATCAGCCAGTTCGGTATCGCGTTTTCCGCGATTATGCGGATTTGCAGGACGAACTGGGCGCGGCCGTTTTATCGCTTGGGCGAGGTTGCGACGCTCGCATTCCTGCCTTTCGCCATTATTATGTTTTTGCTCATTTTTACGTTCGGCAAGGAGCAATTGTTCTTTTGGCTGTCACCGGAACCAGGTGAACATCTGAGTCCCTGGCTGGACCTGGACTTTTTATTGATTCGAACTCTGCTTGCGCAGTTGGCGTTTTACGGACTGGCGATCGTCTACTTCCTGATGGGCTTGCTGCCGGATGTCACGAGGGAATCAGCAGAGACTGGCCCGGGCTGGCGCCGCAGCCTCTACAGATGGTTGTGGTCTTTGCGACAGCGCGGCGACGATCGAACGATGAAATCCAATGTGTTTCTTTATGCGCCGGTCGTGCTGATCGTTGCTGTTATCGCCAACACGTTCATCGCCTGGGATTTCGGCATGATGTTGTTTCCTCATTACCACAGCACGGTGTTTCCCATGTACTTCATATTGGGCAACATGCTCGCAGGCAGCGCAGCCATCCTGATCCTCGGGGCAGTCACTTCCCGAACGCTGGGATTCGGAGATTTTTTCAAAACCGGGCAGCTGAAAAGCATGGGCATTGTTCTCACCGGTTTCGCGTTGCTCTGGATATATATGTTCTGGGCGCAGTTTTTTGTTACGTGGTTCGGCAACCTTCCCCAGGAAACCGGGCCGCTGTGGTCACGGATGTTCGGTCACTACGCACCGTATTTCTGGACAATGATTATTTGCGTCTTTGGGCTGCCGATTGCGGCAATGATAATTGCGTCCGTCAA
>JAZFPY010000188.1:0-14887 GCA_036444875.1 Woeseiaceae bacterium
CTTCTCGTATAATTCGACATCCACCATTGTAAATTGCTGGAATCCGGGCCTTGTAAAGGGGACAGGAATGACGTTTCGACTTTTTATGGCGGCATCGATAGCGATGCTGGCGATCGCGTGCGGCCCGTCCGAGAAACTGGAAGCGCCTCTCGACCTGGCACAGAAAGCAAAAGATCTGGCTAGAACATCCATCATCGTCGACGGCCATGTTGACGTGCCCTATCGCCTGAACAAAAAGTGGGAAGACGTTTCTTTGTCGACGCCTGACGGTGACTTCGACTACCTCCGTGCCGTCACAGGCGGGCTGAATGCACCGTTTATGTCGATCTACATCCCGGCGGAGAATGAGACTGAGGCCGCGCGGGAGGTGGCAGACATGCTGATTGGACTCGTCAATCGGATTGTCGATGACTCACCCGACAAGTTCGCGATTCCGTTTTCGACGGACGACGTCAGACAACAATTCTCTGCTGGCCTGATTTCCTTGCCAATGGGCCTGGAGAACGGATCGCCAATCGGCACCGACCTTGAAATGGTGCAGTATTTCCATGACCGCGGCGTACGTTACGTCACGCTTACGCATAGTCTTTCAAATCAGATTTCTGACTCGTCCTATGACGACAATAAGCAGTGGGACGGTCTTAGCGAATTCGGTTTCGAGCTTGTAAAAGAAATGAATCGCGTCGGCATTATGGTCGATATCAGCCATGTGTCTGACGCCGCATTTCAGGATGTCATGGAGATCGCGCAGGCGCCAGTTATTGCGTCACACTCGTCGGCCAGGTATTTCACGCCTGATTGGGAACGCAATATAAGCGACGAGATGATCAAGCGAGTCGCGGAGAGCGGTGGCGTCGTGATGATCAACTTTGGCTCAGCATTCGTCACCAGGGAAGCGAACGAGTACACGCTGAGCAGAATGGCCGCCTACGATGCCTATATCGAAGAAAGCGAATTCGAAAAAAACGACGAGCTTCAGGCAGCTTTCGACGATCTCTATGCCCGGGACAACGGCCCCTACCCTTACGCCACGCTCGGGGAAACGCTCGATCACTTCGATCACGTCGTTGCACTGGTCGGTATTGACCACGTTGGCATCGGTTCGGATTACGAAGGCGTAGGCGATTCGCTGCCGGTTGGTCTGAAGGATGTATCCACCTATCCGAACCTGATCAAGGGACTGCTGGAACGGGACTACAGCGAAGATGACGTCAGGAAGATTCTGGGTGAGAACCTGCTTCGTGTCTGGGCCGAGGTCGAAGCGTACGCCGAACAACAAGCTATGTAATCGTTGATCGCCCGCCAGGACGGGCTCTTACTATGAAGCGAATCAGTACATGTTCTGTTATCGCAGTAATTGCTTGCGCGATTGCTGCCTGCACTCCCGCGCCGCCCGCCTATGACCTCATCATCCGCGGCGGGACTGTATATGACGGCCTTGGTGGCGAACCGTTTGTCGGCGATGTCGCCATTTCCGGCGACAGGATTACTGCGGTGGGCGATCTCTCTGGCGCGGCGGCGGCCGATGAAATCGATGCTTCCGGCAAGGCTGTATCACCGGGTTTCATCAACATGCTTTCATGGGCAACAGCATCACTCATTGAGGACGGTCGCGGCATGAGTGACCTGAAACAGGGAGTCACACTCGAGGTCATGGGTGAAGGCTGGTCGATGGGTCCGTGGAATGAGCGCTTGAAGGCCGATGCGCTCGCCCGCCAGGGGGACATAAAGTATGACATCGAGTGGACCACGCTCGGCGAATACCTGGAGTACCTCACGACAAAGGGCATCTCACCGAACGTCGCGTCGTATGTTGGCGCTACCACTGTGCGGATTCACGAGGTGGGTTACGACAACCGCCAGGCAACTGCAGAAGAGATATCCCGCATGCAGGAGCTGGTGCGGGCGGCGATGCGGGAAGGCGCGCTCGGTGTCGGCTCCTCGCTGATCTACGCACCCGCAAACTTTGCGGATACCAGTGAACTCATCGCGCTTGTCAGTGCCGCAGCGGAATTCGGCGGGGCATACATCTCGCACATCCGATCTGAGGGCGACAGGCTGGAAAAAGGAGTCCAGGAGCTGATCGATATAGCGCGTGCGACCGGCGCACCGGCGGAGATCTATCACTTGAAAGCATCGGGCAAACCCAACTGGCACAAACTCGAGCAGGTCTTCGAAATGGTCGAATCCGCGCGTGCCGAAGGCCTGAAAATCACCGCCGATATGTATACCTACCCGGCCAGTGCCACCGGGCTGAACGCGTCGATGCCATTGTGGGTGCAGGAAGGCGGGCACGATGCCTGGGTGGCCCGCCTCAAAGACCCGACAGTCCGTGCACGCGTCGTTTTTGAAATGACCAGCCCCGATGTCGACTGGGAAAACCGCTATCTCCAGGCCGGTCCCGAAAACATCCTGTTGCTCGGATTCAAGACTGTGGAATTAAAGCCTCTGATCGGAAAAACGCTCAAGCAGGTTGCTGAGGACCGGGGCGCTGACCCCGCCGAAACCGCCATTGACCTCGTTATTGCTGACGACAGCCGGATCGACGTCAGCTATTTCATGATGTCTGAAGAAAACGTGGCGAAAAAGGTAGCTCAGCCCTGGGTCAGTTTCGGCTCCGATGAGGAAGCCTCGGCAACGGAAGGCGTGTTCTTGTTGTCCAACAACCATCCGCGTGCTTTTGGCACGTTTGCGCGCGTGCTCGGAAAATATTCACGCGACGAAGGCATCATCCCGCTCGAGGAGGCTGTGCGCCGCATGACCTCCCTCCCCGCCGGGAACATTCAGATTCGTGATCGAGGCCGGCTTGCGGAGGGCTACTTTGCTGACGTCGTCGTATTCGATCCGGCGACAGTATCGGACCACGCCACTTTTCCGGCACCACATCAATATGCGACCGGCATAGAGCAAGTCTTCGTTAACGGCGAACAGGTACTGAGAAACGGCGAGCATACAGGCGCTACGCCGGGACGCGTCGTGCGCGGCCCCGGCTGGGCTGGCTGGTCGAAGTGAAGGTGACAGACCCCGGGAGTCTGCGTGGCGGCAATAGCCGGGCTAGACGTCGACCTTGCCCATTGCGATAAGCAACAGGACCAAGGAAATAGACGAGGCTGCTGCTATACCTCCAATAGTGCAGACGAGAAATATAAGGTCCACTGCGATTCTCCGGTGACAGATCTTCCGCCCTTTCCAGGGGATAGATCGTCTGCGGAAAATGCGTAGATGTACCTACAGGCGTGGGAATCACACGCCGCAATGCATTTCACATCGCGAATATGGCGGCGAAAGTCACGATGCTGTCGAAGAAATGGCCCAGCCTCACGTTCTCGTCAGGGCTGTGCTGATTGTTGTCGAAGTTCACGGTCGGTATCCCGAGAGCCGGAATATCAAGCGCCTCGATAAACGGCGCGATCGGCACGGTTCCACCGCTGGTCCGTTTTTGCACGACCGGCCCGTCCCAGACGCCATTAAGTGCGGCCACGACCTGTCGTGCCATTGGATTGCTTAGTGCCGTTCGGTACGCATTCATGCTGCCGCGACGAATCACTTTTACGATCCGTCCATATTCCGCTCGGGTCGCATCATCCGGATCTTCCGCAACAATGTGAAAACCCTGCTTTTCGATATGCGTTGTCAGTTTTACATAGATGTCGTCCGGCTGCGTCTCTTTGACGAGACGAATATCGATGGCGGCAATCGCACGATCCGGAACAATCGTCCTGGCGTCGGCACCGACCCAGCCACTTTCCAGACCGCGCACGTTCAGCGACGGATATTGAATGGCTTCCTGCAGAGAGTTGCCAACCTTGTCGGGCTGTGAAAAACCCAGCACGGTCTTTAGCTCTTCGAGATTGTCGGGGACTGCGTCCAGCACCTGCTGATCGCCAGGCGTGAAGTCGATGCCGTCATAGAAACCCTCGAGGAGGACACGACCCTCGGCATCTTTCATCGATGCCAGCAGCTGGGCCAGTTGCATCGCGGGATTCGGCGCCCAGTTGCCGTAATGACCGCTATGTAACGGAGCCCGTGGACCAAAAACCGTCAGATCGATCGTCATTATTCCCCGCGCACCAAAAACGACAGTCGGTCGATCGGACTGATGCAGCGGCCCGTCGAAAATCAGTAGCAGGTCGGCGGCAAGCCGGTCGCGATATCTTTCAATAGCGGGAACAAGACTCGGCGACCCGTCCTCCTCCTCGCCGTCCAGGATGACTTTGATATTCGAAGTCATGGGGATGCCGGCGGCTTTTAGCGCATCCACCGCCACAAGCAGCCCGATGATCGGGGCGGTGTCGTCGGAGGCCGATCGCGCGTAAATACGCCAGTCGTCGTCAAAGAATTCCGCGGCCGCAAAATCGATTACCTGCGATTCGTGTGACAGCTTGCCGTTCACCATCACGGGCTGAAATGGATCGGCCTGTTGCCATTTGGCGGGATCGACCGGCTGACCGTCATAGTGGCAGTAAAGAAGCAGTGTCCGGCTTGCTCCAGGTACCGATAAATTACCATAAACCAGTGGGTTACCGTCTGTTTCGAGAATTTCACTTAGAAACCCTCGCTGCGCCAGCTCGGCGCGCAGATAGCTCGCTTTCCGCCGGATATTGACCTCATCGGCCGCGACGGCCGGGAATTGCAGCGCTGCCATCAGGTTCGAGAGTATTTCCTTTTGCGTCGCGTCAGCATACCTTTCGACCGGCTGCCGCAGGTCCTGGGCCGGCAATACCGTTGGCAATGCCAGCGCTGCCCCGAGAAACACCGAAATCAGAATCCTTACTCTCATCGCGCTCTGTCCTGGCTATTAATAGTTACGGTTGAGACGACCGGGAATTTCCTACTCATGCTTTTAGAAGGAAAACGGTCTTTTTTCTGCCGCTTGTTCCGGCAAATACTTCTTTCTCAGGCGCTCCTGTTTCACGGGTGGATACTCTTCGTGTATGACACGGCGTACGTGATTTTCGGCGATAAGTACTTTGTCGTTTGCAATTTTCGCAAGCATCCTGGCGTCCTCCAGCACCCCGTTCGCCTCCTGCACGTGCCTTGGTTTCACTTGCTCGGCTCGCTCGTGAAGCCGCCTGGCGATTCGCTCGGCCTTCTCGACCGCCTGCAGTGCTCTTCCCTCGTCCCGACGCGCCTCTGCCAATACGCGCCGGGTCTCACGCAGCTGCCCCCAGGCTGAGCGCCTGATCAGCTGTGATAACACAATGAGGACAATAATCAGCCCAATGCCGACTGCTGCCAACAGCGCCCAGTTACTTTTGAGAAGCTCAGAGTCCATGCAGCGAAACTATAGCATTGTGCTTGGCGATCCTATTTGGCGACAATAGGTTCTTTAGTTTCCTGGAGTACACCAGGACCAGTCAGGACGGACATGGCCTTTGCTTTGGCGGGCGGCGCCTTGATCGGCTGCGCTGCCGGTATCCTGCTTTGGTTCAACGGCAGAATTGCCGGCATCAGCGGAATTCTCAATGCTGCGCTGGAAGCCAGCGCTCATGAGCGATCCTGGCGGATGTTGTTCTTGCTGGGACTGATCTTTGGTGCGTTCACATACAGCCTTGTCAATCCCGGTGATTTCGCACTGCGGACCGGTCTCGGTTGGCCCGTACTCGCTGTCGCCGGATTATTCGTCGGGTTTGGTACGCGAATGGCTGGTGGTTGCACCAGCGGACACGGGGTCTGCGGAATCAGCCGCTTGTCAGCCAGATCCATGATTGCCACCGTGACTTTCATTGCCGCAGGCATCGTGACAACGGCGATTGTTCGCCATGTGCTGGGGCTACCGACGTAAACGATACGCTGCGCAATACCGTCTCGGTCATAGCGGGAATGTTATTCGGCTTTGGTCTTGCCCTGTCAGAAATGATCAATCCACGCCGGGTCCTGGGATTCCTGGACGTATTGGGAGACTGGGATCCGACACTGCTCTTCGTCATGATCGGGGCGATACCCGTTTCTTCAGTCGCTTATCTGATCGTAATACGATCACGGAAACCGTGGCTGGCGGAGTCGTTTCAGATTCCGCACCGGACCGGTATCGATCGCAGCCTAGTGGCCGGAGCGGCAATTTTTGGCATCGGATGGGGAATCGGCGGCTACTGTCCGGGGCCTGTTACTGCGATGTTTTCCTTGCAGTGGCGAGAACCCGTGATTTTTGTCGCGGCAATGTTGCCAGGCTCATTTATCTCCCGAAGAATTCAGGGACAGGGTTAAACAACAAAACATGCGAATAAGACTAATACTCATCGCACTCCCCGTTGTTTTCGGGCTGGCGAAGGCGCAAGACCGCAGCGCCTGTTATACCGAGCCATACCAGTAAAAGGCGCAGGACGATAAATTATCCCTGTGTTATCGGTCTGGTACGCCCTGGTCGTCGGGCGCTCCCGTCGGCCAGTTGGCGCTGAACGGGAACGGTTTGCCCTCTGAGTTGAACGACAGGTAGCGCATGATCTGATAGGTGTAGGACGCCAGCGACTGCCCGAGTTCTGTTAATTGCTTGTTCGTTTCAGCGGTAAAGAGCACGAAGAGAAACTGGAGAACCACCACCGCGGCGAAAACGAACCGTGTGAGTGTATAAATCGCGACAAATATGATCATGAACAACAGCCGCACCCAGGTAGAGCGTCTTTTCAGGTTCTCTTCCAGTTGGCGCGTATCGCTGTGCCCTTCGTCGCCAGTGTCTTCTGACTTTTGCTCCGGCGTTGTTTCGTCCTGACTCATCATGATTCCCCTGTTTCTGAGACCCAGGCCAAAATAATACTCCTTTTACGAGCGCTTAATCGCTTAGGAAAAATACGTATACCAGGTAGGCGATCACCACCGCAATTATTATCGCGATCATGCCACTCGCGCCGCCTTGTTCCGTTATCGCCGGCGGCGCCGTCTCCGCGGGCGCGTGCTCACCCAAAAGCGCCTCTGCCAGGTCTTTCGCCTCTTTCAGCCCCAGTCCGGTCTCCTCGCGGATCAGTTTGATCGCCTCGATCTTGCGCCCGTCCGCCAGGAGCTGAAAAACCTCAGGCGATAGTTCCTGTTCAATCATCATACTGTGGGCCTGTTAGTCACATTCAACCGCATGAGATTCGTCGGGTCGTACATGTATTTGGCATTGACCAATCGATCATAATTCATGCCGTTTCATTTCCTGAATATGGAATGGACACTTCCATCATCCGGGATTAATTCAATAATAAACGCTTATCGCCGTTAATGCCTCGGCAAAACATAGAAACATAGGGGTCGAACCGCTAAGCTAACATAAGGGTCGAACCGCTAAGCCAGCCTAGCGGTTCGACCCCTGCTTCGGTGAAACATACATCGTGATATCCGCATGGACGACTTCCGTGCCGCCGGTATCGACAACCGTGACCGGCACGATCACGTCCTGTGCTTCGCCGTATTCAACATCAGGCAGCACAGCTTTGGCACGGATACTGGTTGCCGCTTTTGCCAGGTACTGAATCGTCATTCCCTTTGGTATCCAGCGCATCGAAGATGGAATGGACGCTTCCATCATTGTGCCTGCCGCAATCTCACACAGGTTTGCCATTGCGATCGCGTGCACCGTGCCGATGTGGTTGGTTACTTTGCGTCTTTTCTTCAGCGAGACCTCAGCAAGTCCTGCTTCCAGCCGCTCGAACAGCGGGGATATCGAAGCGAAATACGGCGCTTTGAAGCAGACAAAGCGGGAGAAAAGCCAGCGACCGGCTACGTTACCTTTGAGATTGTTCCAGGCTTTGAGGGCGAACGACATTTACAGTCTCCAATTGCCGCATCGCCCGGCCGCCGTGTTTAGACCGTTGCGGACAGCCGTGAACAGAATGAGCACTGTTGTTTTTAGTGATTTGCCCGTCGTTGCGGTCATTTTTTCGTCTGCTGGCTGTGCCGTTAGTTCATTATGACAGGCAATACGAGTCGCGATGGATAGCTGTTGGTGTGGTAAACAGTCTGATCAGCAACTTCGATTCGATCGCTCGTGCCAAACGGCTCGCCATTATTCAGGTTACGAGCGAAGCGTGGGAAATTGCTCGATGAAACCTCCACGCGAAGCTTGTGCCCGGCAGGCACCGTGTAACTGGTGGACCAAAGGTCGATCACCAAAGTGTAGACCTCCCCCGGCCCGATTCGCGACGGATCTGCGTCCTTGTCTCTGAAGCTCACGCGCAGGATTCCTTCCTGTATGAGCAGGCTGTAACCGTCGGGATAAACATCGACGAGGGCCGCCGCGAAATCCGTATCCGGTGCGGAGGAAGACGCGTAAAGCTCCACGGCAATCGGACCCGTAATCTCCAGGTCATCGAGCAACGGGCGCGTCTCGTAAGTCAGTACGTCGTCGCGCTCTGGTAACATCGCGCGGTCCGGCAGGCCGGCCGCACGGCTCCAGACATTGCTGCCTTCGGTAATCGACACTGGATCGCGCGGGTCATAGGTATAGGTATCGGCCGGTTCGTCCCTGGGTGGCACGAAATCCAGCAGCCCGTCATCCGCCGACCCGGCATTTCCCTTACTGTGAAAAAACAAAGAGCGCAGTCTCGATTTTTTCGGCGGCCACTGCTCCCCGTAACGCCAGTCGTTGTCACCGATATTGAAGTACTGCACTCGTGGGACGTCGATGAAACCGTTGTCCTCACGCTTCAGGAAAAAGGTGAAGAACTCCAGCAGCGTATCGCCGTACGTCGACACGGCAGCACTGCCAGTATCACGCCGGCCGATTTTAGTCGGCGCCGCCCTGCCTGACAGGTGTACGGACATGGATTTATGGTCCCAGGGTCCCATGACGAGCCACTGCATCTCGCTGGCATCGTGATCACCACTATAGAGCTTGACGCCCTCCCAGATGGCGATCGTGCCGCGCGTGAATGGGTCGTACCAACCGCCGAAATGCAGCGCCGGAACACGAACCGTCTCGTAATCGTCCAATGCCTGTGCTCGCCTGGCGCCGGGATCGGCGAGGTATCCTGATACGCGATCGCGCCACAGCACATCGCGCAACCCATACGCTTCGCCCATCGTCATTAATGGCAGGTGATACAGATCGATCTGGTCAGTGTCCTGGTACTGCCCGTTCGCGACGGCATCCATCCTAAGCGTCCATAGACCGCTGCCGTGCAGGGGGAACGCGCCGTCAAGCACCTGTTTCTCGCGTGCCAGGGTGATGTTAGCGGCCGAAATCGCTTTGATGGCCGAATGCCCGCTGGCCGCGGCTGCGAGTGCCGTGTAGCCGTGATAGGACTCCCCCATTACACCGACAATACCGTTGCTCCATTCCTGAGATACGATCCAGTCGATCGTGTCGTAGGCATCCGGAATTTCCTGACCATCAATGTAGGCGCTGAATGTGCCCTCCGAACCGAATCGTCCCCGCACATTCTGCGCGACATAAGCAAAGCCGTTCTCCGCAAAGAAATGGCCCGTGGCCGGCTGAAATGCAAACTCCGTCTTTGTTCCGTACGGCAGTCGCGTCAGGACAACCGGAAACGGACCCCTGCCCGCCGGCAGATAGATGTCGGTCATCAGATTGACACCGTCACGCATTTCAACCGGCACGTCCCCGCTCACCCGGACGCCGCAACCGCTTGCCGCGGCAAGTAACAACACGATGATTATTATTCCTGGCCCTGAAATTTTCATTCACCGCTACCTTCAAAGAGTTGTGTTGTTGCCAAACCCGACCAAGGTAAATAGCTTACCGTATAAGTGCAGCAGCCGAGACATACAGCCCCAACGCCAGCAGGACTACCGCCGTAAAGCCAAACTCGATCGCCAAAAGGGTCGCCAGGGAGACGCTCACGACAGACGCGAATCCGTTGAGACCCCATGCCCAGGGAATGAAGTCTGCCGATTCTTCCGCGAGCTTGCTGAGCCCGATTGGAAATGGCATACCCATGCAGAATGCGAGCGGTGCAATCAGGAATAGTGTGAGACCGACTTTCAAGATGTCGGGCAGGCCAACAAACCGCGCGAAGAGCGCCGGCAGGAGCAACACATATATAAGAGTAATCCCACTGATGGTCGCAACGGCAATAGTGACTGAGGAGTATTTGCCATCATCGAATCGCTGCATCAGCCGTTTCGAATAACCACTTCCCAGGCCGGCGAAAACAAGGAATCCACTCAGTACGACGGCGACCGAGTACAGGGGATGACTGAGGAAAAGGATGAGTTTTTGAATGAATGCCATTTCGACGAACATGAACGCGAACCCCAGAACAAAGAAGTAACCGCCCATGCGTGCATGGCTCCTGCCAGGGTCATCGCGTTTCCTGAGTAACAACGGTACGAGGATCAAAACTGCGCCGGCGACCAGTGCCTGCACAAGCGTCGCAATCAAAATCAAATAGCCCCACTCAATCAGTCCGGCACCGCCGCGTTTGCGAAGCGCAAAGGTCTCAGGCAATGAACTCCACTTGAAGTAATGGAAGAAATAGGGTTGATCATCACTTGCCGGTGTGATGTCGAACTTGTAGCGCTCGATGAAATCACCGGCCCGGTCACTCAACAAAGCTGTTGCGCCTTCGAAGATGTACGGTTCTGCAAGGATGTTGTAATGGTTTGCCGCGGCGGCCAGCATGGATGGATAAAAAGCGGTGTCAAACGAACGCGAGCGGGAGAATTCCCGAATCTTTCCAATTTCCTGTTCCGTAAATTCCCCGTTTCTGACCAGCAGGGTGCTCGTATTCCAGCTGCGAATAAGCGCGAGCTGCCGACCCGGCGCAGCCACCCCGGCCCGCCTCAATGCATCGACAGCCGTGGCAAAGAGTTTCAGACTGTCGCGAGGCGGTATACGCAGCCACCGCGTAATGGCGAGCATGCCGCCAGGCTCCAGGTGACGCAGGTACTCCTCAATGCCCTCTATGGTGTAGAGATAACTTTCGTTGAGCGTCTGGACACCCGACCCGGCGGCAGAAAAAGAATCCAGCAGTGCGACCTGTATGAGATCGTAACTGCCGGTCTGTCGCGCGACGAAGCCCCGTGCCTCGCCGGCGTGCACCTTAACTCGATCGTCTTCGTACAGATGCCCTGCAAAATCAGCATAGGTTTCCCCGACCAGTTTCCGCATCAGCGGATTGAGTTCAACGGCGTCAATTTCACGCGCACCGTGATAGAGGGCAAAAAGCACGTCAGTGCCACCACCCGCACCGAGAACGAGTACGCTGGGACCATCGAGTAGCTGATATGGCAGCGCGGCAGTCACGTCTTCCATGTAGGCCAGTGATTCGAGATTGCCGTCATAACGCGTAATCACACTCATCGCGTCAGCGTCGGTGAAAAGCGCCAGCTGTTCCGGCGGCTCCGATCGTGTGTTCAGGCTGAGGCCCGGTGCGTCCCGAAAAGGAATGGTCGGGCTTTCGACCACCGTCACGAGACCCAGCGGGTTCGAATACTGTGCCAAAACCTTCGTATCAACGACCTGCAGAGCCTGACTGAGGCCCTTGAATGGCGATATCCGGAAGTCGAGCCAGTTTTGCGGCAGACCGAACAGCAAGACCACCAGACAGACACCCTGCGCAAACATCAGGCGCTTGCGTATCAACAATGGGACTGCCGGACTCATCAGCACCGATGCCGACAGGGCCAAGACAGCCAGCAGCCTGAGCGCGTTTTGCGGCGACAACATGAACAGGGCAACAATAATCATCGCGGCGCCGATGCCGGCCCCGAGCAAATCGAAAAAGTAGATGCGACTGATGTGGGCTTTCAGGCAGGTCAATGCCAGTCCGACGCAGCTCGCCGCGAAAAAAAACGGCACGAAGAACACCAGATAAATGCCAGCCAGGTAGATCAGCTGCCGCGGATTCCAGACAACTTCCAGTGCATTAAATGGCACGCGCTGCCCGATTGCGAAACACGCAACCATCGTGACGCCAAACAACAGCCCGCTGGTGGCAAACGCAAACGCGAACCGTGGCTCGAGAAGACGTCTGCCGATCGCGATTACGGTACCACTCGCACCGTAGCCCAGGAGCGCCAGACTGATGATCATGTAGGCGAAGTGATGCCACTGCACGATCGACAGCAGGCGCATCAGCAGGATTTCGTAGCCGATCGCGGCCGATGAGATAAGGAAGGTCGCGAGAAGTACAAAGCGCAACTGCGTCACGAATCCTCGCTTAGTGCTCGCCCGTCAGCGGTACAAACCTGACCGCCGCGATTTGCCAGGACTTGACCTCACCTTGTTCGGTCTTTTCGATCAACAACAGTTGTTGCGTCATGAACCGGCCACCGACCGGGATGACCATGCGCCCGCCCGGGCGCAGTTGCTTGACCAGCGGCGGTGGTACGTGACTGGCGGCTGCCGTCACGACGATGGAATCGAACGGCGCATGCTCTTCCCAGCCGTAGTAGCCGTCACCAAGGCGTGTCGTAACATTGTCGTAACCGAGACGTTCGAGCCGCGCTTCCGCCTGGTGTGCCAGCGGCGGAACGATCTCAATGCTGTAAATCTGCTTGACCAGGCCCGACAAAATAGCCGCCTGGTATCCCGAACCGGTGCCAACCTCCAGCACGACATCGTCCTTGTCCGGCTCAACCAGGTCTGTCATCAACGCCACGATGTAGGGTTGCGAAATGGTCTGGCCGTGCCCGATTGACAGGGGGCGATTCTCATAGGCAAAGCGTTTTTGCTGGTCGGGAACGAACTCGTGCCGTTCGACGATGCCAAGAGCGCTTAGAACCTTTTCGTCGACAGCCTCGTCCAATGTGTCGCCGGTCAGGCGTGCATACAGCTCGACCTCGGCAACCATGACAGACCTCTCGGCCGCGAACCCGGAGTCATCCGCACGGCTTGTCCATGAAAGTCCCAGCAGCAAAGCCGGCAATGCGCCGGCACCGACCTGGCAGATTCTCTGGCATAAATTCATTTTACTCCCTTGCCCGCGGCCGGGCGTCACCGGAGTAAACCATGCGCTAGTCCATGGCGCTTTACAACGACCGGTGTATTCTTGCTGCAATGCTCCCCTCAATATAGCTGACGTTTATTGTTTATTCCGGTCAAGCCAGACTTCCCCCTGCCCCGGTTCCCGATTCTGACCGTCCTCACCTGTGTCCTGTGCCTTGCCGTATTTATGCACCAGATCAGCACCTGGGAGGAATATGAGACGGCCTTCAGCTCGTTTTGCGGGGAATCCAAGGGGCGCTTTATGGAAATGGTCCTGGCCAGGATTGCAGGCCCGGAGTCGAATGCGCCGTGCTTCGACGTCCTGCTCGACATCGATACGGCTCCGGACCCGGCCGAGACTATCCTGCAGATGACCGATGAAATGGAGCCGCTTGCAGGACTGAACGCGGAGGACTCTCGCGCTTACGTACTCGATAAACTGCATGAACAATACCGGCTGTACCAGATCAGCGTGCCCACCTACCCCAACAATAAATTTGCCTATTACACGGGTTCCTGGAACCCGATTGCGATGGTCACGTCGAGTTTTACGCATGGCAGCTGGTCGCATATTATCTTCAATCTGATTTTCGTCTTCGCGTTCGCGACGACGATCGAAGTACTGATCGGCAGTTTTTCCTTCATTGCCGTGATGATTTCGATATCGATTTTTGGCGGCGCGTTCTCATCGATGGCGGCCGGTTTGCTCGCAGAGCATTACTCGACCCTGGGACTTTCCGGTGTAGTGATGGGGATGATGGGTTTGTTCGCCTTTCTGTTACCGACGGGCCGCATTCGCTGTTATTACTGGTTCATTATCGTCTTTGGATCGATCGCCGTGCCTGCCTGGGCGCTGGCCGCCTGGTTCATCGGTCGGGATATCTATCACTTGTTTGCGAACGTGGACAACGGCGTGGTCGATGTCATGGCACACGTAACCGGCGGCGCCGCCGGTTATCTTTATGGCATCATGTTCCTGAGGAGCAGGCGACGGGAAATACAGGCGATGCGGCTCGTCAAGCCCCTCGGCAAGCCACCGGTTATTTGATCGCGACGCTGTAAGGGTGGTTACAAATTGTCGTGCATTCTGCCGATGCCAAACACATCCCGCGGATCCCGGTTTAGATCGTATTGCTTGCGAGTCATGACGCTTTGACCTCCGCCCTGCCTGCCGCACACCGTCTTGGACTTTATTTTCGAACCCGTCGGTGCAATTCTTCGACAATCGATCGACGCGGGGCGCCCTGCTGACAGACCCCTCGGCACGGGTGAGGACGCACATGCCGGGATAAACAATACGATTACGACCAAGGTAATCACCTGACTCTTTGACATCGCTCGTCTCCTGACGCTGTAGTTCATGACGACCGACGTGCCGATACCAAATTCCCTCAGCATCAGGATGACTCAGGCGCCCATAAGGTTTCGCCGAGGCTGTCGCGGTATTTCATCGCCGCTGCGGGTAATCCGGCCCAGGCCTGACTACTGTCCCAGGAACTGTACCAGCCTCACGAGCGCCTCCGTGTCGAACTTGCAGTAACGCAGCAGTTGCTCTTTGAGTTCGGCTTTTCGTTCGCCTGTGGTGTCCGCATCAATAGCCTCTAAATAACCTTCAGAAGCTGCTGTACCCTCTTGAATTCCCTTTAAATCTCTGTACTGCATGCTGGCAGCGATCGTGGGCAACACGTCTTTTAGTGACCAGGAACCGTGCATGTCCGGATGGTAGTAGCACTGCCGTGTGACCGGAGCCAGATCGACGAGCCGCTCGACGATCGCGGCCAGCGGGTGCTGCAGATCCGCAAAGCGCGTAATCAGGCCATTGATGACGCGTTTCTCGTACGCCGTATACGTCAGGATGGGCCCTTCCCTGCCCAGCGCCCGCACAAGGGACTCCGCCAGCCTCCGCATGGGTGGGTCGCCGCTCAGATCGAGAAACTCGGCATGAGCCATTTTTCCGGGTGCCAACTCGTAATGGCAGGACCACTGGAACGGCAATGTTTCGTATGGCCTGGTGTCCGC
>JAZFPY010000189.1:0-5293 GCA_036444875.1 Woeseiaceae bacterium
TTTCTGAATGTCTGGCAACCGCTGTTGCTCGGCTGCATGCTGTGTGGGGCGCTCGCTGCACTGATCGGCTACGTCGGGCTCGATCTTTTGTGGCGCGCGTCGCTGGCCGATTACGTGGCTGCTCGTCGGCGCCGCAAGAACCAGAGCTAAGGAATCTTCGCGACCCTTCCGGCAACATCAGCCGCTGGGTATCAGACAGCCACCCTCCAGCAACATGATCCTGTCCATGCGCGCGGCAATCGAGTGATCGTGCGTGACGATGACGAGGCTCGTCTCGAGTTCGCGATTGAGTTCAAGCATCAGTTGCAGGACGTGCTCGCCATTGCCGGCGTCGAGGTTGCCGGTCGGTTCGTCGGCCAGGACGAGTTTCGGACCTGTTATCAGCGCCCGTGCAACGGCCGCCCGCTGGCGCTCGCCGCCAGACAACTCGCCCGGCTTGTGCGTCAGTCTATCGCCCAGTCCCACTCGCTCCAGTAATGCCTGTGCCTGATTCAACGCATCTTCCCTCCGGACCCGCCGGATCAGCAGCGGCATTGCGACATTTTCCGCGGCCGAGAATTCGGGCAGCAGGTGATGGAACTGGTAGACAAACCCGATGTAACGGTTCCTCAGGTCTGCCTTGCCCCGCTCGCTCGTCTTGTGCATGCATTGTCCGTCGACCAGCACCTCGCCGGACGTGGGCGTGTCGAGTCCGCCCAATATTTGTAACAAGGTCGTTTTGCCCGAACCCGAGGTGCCGATGATGGCCAGCCGTTCGGCCGCCCTGACCGTCAGATCGATGCCGCTAAGTACCTCCAGCATCGAACCGCCCTCGTCGAAGCGCCGCACGATGGAACGGCACAGGAGTACCACTTCCCTGTCGTTCGTTTGTTGCATTTGCTCACTCATATCGCAACGCCTCGGCCGGCATCGTGCGCGCACCGCGCCAGGCCGGGTAAACAGTCGAAGCCAGGGCGAGGACCAATGCGATGGCCCCTATCCTGACGACGTCCGGCATGCGCAGATCCGCCGGCAAGTCGCTGATGAAATACACGTCGGCTGCCAGAAACTTGATGCCGAAAGCGGATTCCATGAACGAGACGATCGTTTCCAGGTTTACTGTGAACAACACACCCAGTGCCACGCCAGCCAGCGTGCCGACCACACCGATGATGCTCCCTTGCGTGATGAAAATTTTCAGTATGCTGGATGGACTCGCTCCCACCGTTCGTAAAATCGCGATGTCCGATTGTTTGTCCTTCACTACCATTACCAGCGTCGACACAATATTGAACGCCGCGACGGCAACGACCAGAAGCAGGATAACGAACAGGATTGACTTCGTAATCTGAATTGAGCGGAAGAAGTTTACGTGGCGGCGGGTCCAGTCGCTGACAAGTACGCCGCCACCAGCGTCGAGCGCAACCTCTCGAACGATTGCCGGTGCGGCATAAATATCATTTACAGCAAGGTGAAAGCCGCTGACTTTGTTTCCTTTGCGATACAGTCTCTGCGCATCCGCGAGATGGATAAAAGCCAACCGTCGATCGAATTCATACATGCCGACGCGATAGATGCCCGTTACCGTGAAACGCTTCGTCCTTGGAACGAGGCCGACAGGCGTAACAATTCCCTCTGCCAGCGTAATCGAAACCTTATCGCCAATATCCGCTTGCAGGGCATCCGCCAGTTCGGCGCCGAGCACGATACCGAAGCCCTGCGCCTCAAGGCTCGAGAGGCTGCCTTGCGTAACGACGCCGGAGACGCCGGACACCTCGTTCTCGAGTACGGGATCGATGCCGCGCAATTCGATGCCGCTGAGTTGCCGCCCATAAACAGCCAGGGCCTTGCCTTCGACATAGGGCGCGGCAGCCTTCACGCGGGGGTTGGCCGTGGCATCGGCGACGCGCTTTTTCCAGTCCGTCAGGCCGCCCTGTGGGTCCTCTATGCTCGCGTGCGACGACATCAGCAACAACCGGTCCTGGAGTTCGCGTTCGAAGCCGTTCACCACCGAAAGGACGATTATCAATACAGCCACGGCGATCGCGATGCCCAGCATCGAGATGGCCGAGATCAGAGAGACAAAGCGATTACTGGTCTGTGCCCGCACATATCGCGTGCCTATCCATATTTCATACCAGCCCGTCATCCTATTCGTACCTGAGCGCCATCGCGGGATTAACGTGGGCAGCACGGCGGGCCGGATAGAGTGTGGCGAAGGAAGTCAGGGCAAAGGCAGCGGCAGCAATAACTGCCACGTCGAAAAATTCAAGGTCGGATGGTATATCCGTGACGTAATAAACGTCGCCAGGCATGATCTGGAAACCAAACAGTTGTTCCAGCCAGGGCACGATCGTCGGTACGTTCATTGCGAGCACTACGCCAGATATGACGCCCAGCAAAACACCGAGCCAGCCGATGACTGCGCCCTGGATAAAAAACACGCGAACCACGCCATTCGGCCCCATGCCAAGCGTCCGCAAGATTGCAATGTCGCTCGTCTTGTCTGTCACGACCATGACCAGGCTGGCAACGATGTTGAAGGCTGCCACGCCGATGATCAACGACAGAATCAAAGACATCATCATCTTTTCCAGGCGAATCGCCCGAAAGTAACTGGCATTCTCCACAGTCCAGTCGCTTGCGCTAACCGCCGGTCCGAGTCGATTCTGAATTGAGCGGGCAATAGCGGGTGCCGCCATCACATCGTTGGCACGAAACCGGACTGCAGAGACGCTGTTGCCCAGCGACATCATTCGCGCAGCATCCTCCGCGTGCACCAGGGCCAGCAAGGCGTCATGGTCCTGCAAGCCCGCCTCGAATACACCGCGAACAAGGAAACGCTCCAGGATCGGTTCGAGACCGCCGTCTCCCGTCGGCTTTGGTATCAACAGGATGACTCCGTCACCGATACGGATGCGTAGTTCCATGGCCAACAAGCGGCCGAGCACAATGTTTTTCATGCCGGCCTCGAGCACGCCGAGATCGCCCTCGACAAAATTAATCGTCCCGCCCGACACCGCGCTTTCAAGTTCGGGCAATACGCCGCTGATGAGCACTGCGTTGAGGGTGCCGCCAGAGCGGATCATTCCTTCCATACCGATGTACGGCGCCGCCGCAGCAATGCCGGGCTCGGCAAGTATCTCTTGCCGAAGCGTTCGCCAGTCCTCGACGCGGTTGTCCCTGCCGCTCACCTGGCCGTGCGCCGTCATGCTCACGAGGCGATCCCGCAATTCGCCTTCAAAACCGTTCATTACGGACAGGATGATGATGAGAGCCGCGACGCCCAGGGCGATGCCGGCAAGCGAAATCGAGGTAATAAAGGAAACGAATCTGGTGCGGCCTTTGGCCCGGAGGTAGCGAAGGCCGAGGAAGAGTTCAACAGAATCGATCATCGCCCGCATTAAAACACATCAGGAGCCGCTGAACGCCCGCAATGTCGGCTCCTGCCGGTGTTATTGCCGCTCTTGATCGCCCGTCAGGACGGGCTCCTACTTGGACGAATCGCAATTTGTAGCGCCCCGTCCTGACGGGCGGGATCGAAATTGTGACGTGGTTCGCATTTACGCGATCGGGCATTACAAAAGGGCGACAAGCTATTGAATCAGCAGTTTTTTGACCCACTGTCGAGTGCTATAGTCAGCGGGTAATTATCTGGAGACTCTGAGATGGCCAAGGTTCGCGCCACTACACTTCTTGCCCTGGGCTGCGCCCTGGCGGGCAGTTTTTTTACCGGCAGTCTTTTTGCCGAAACGCTGCAAATGGAAGGTACTGACCAGTCCACCTTCGAGGGTTCCGGTCGGCCGATCCGCGGCATGACACAGGACCGCGTCCAGGCCACCTATGGCACTCCGCAGTCACGCCAGGCCGCCGTCGGCGATCCGCCCATCTCGAGATGGGAGTATCCGAAGTTCGTCGTCTATTTCGAATACGATCGGGTCATCCATGCGGTTCTGAAGCGCTAGGCGAGCGCTGCCAAAAGCACACCTTTTTCTGCGTTTCCCGTCGTAAAACTGCGCAAATTGTGCGCCGTTTGTGCGCCCTTTGCGCGCAAATTTCGGCTGCCGGACGTCGTCATTTGTCTGTGAGATAATCGCGGGCCGTTTCCCCGGCCGATCAGTTTCGTGGCTCGTAGTTCATCATTATTCTCGTCGCTCATAACAGTGCCGGACGCCGGCCGGCCGGCTGCATGGGGCCGCCTGATCGGCGCCAGTGCGGCGCTGGCCGCGCTGGAGCTCGCCGAAAACTCGGATCGAGCCGTCCTGGTCCTGGCATCAGATCCCCGGCATGCCGATCAGCTCGAGGCGGAGATCCGCTTCTTCGCCGGCGAGAGATTAGCGGTGTTGCACTTCGTCGAATGGGAGACGCTGCCCTACGACAGTTTCTCTCCGCACCAGGACATTATTTCTCAACGACTTCGGGTACTGTCTGATCTGCCCGGTCAGAGAAATGGAATTGTTGTCGCATCAGCGGCAAGTTTGTTGCAGAGATTGCCGCCAACCGATTACGTCGCGGCACGATCGCTCTCGGTAAGCCTTGGGCAAGTCCTCGAACGGCAGGTTTTCATCGACAAACTGACTGCGTCCGGTTATCTGCGCGTGCCTCAGGTTGACGAGCACGGGGAATTCGCGGTCCGTGGTTCCCTCCTCGATATTTTCCCGATGGGTTCGTCTGCGCCGCTACGCATCGACTTCTTCGACGACGAGATCGAAAGCCTGCGGTTTTTCGATCCGGACAGTCAGTTGTCTCGTGAGACGATGGATCACATTCGGATATTACCAGCAAGGGAGATTCCGCTCGACCGGGCAAGTGTCAGGGATTTCCGTGATCGCTATCGTGAAAAATTCGAGGGTCAGCCGTCACGTTCACGAGTGTACCGCGAAGTATCTGACGGAATCGCACATGGTGGGATCGAGTATTACCTGCCGCTGTTTTATGCGTCGACCGCGAGTCTCCTCGATTATCTGCCCGGAAACTGTCTTCTTTTTGTTCCGTCCGACATTTCTCAAGTTCTCGACAAAGCGTGGCAGGAAATTCATGAGAGATACGAACTCTGCAGCGTGGATGCGGAGCGACCGGTACTGCCCCCCGAAGAGAGTTTTTTTCAACCTCACGACATCAGCGAACAACTCAACGCGTATGGCCGAGTCGCTTACTCGTCACAGTCACTCCGTGAAATTGACGGCACGGTCAACCTGCCTGCCAGATTGCCGCCTGCGTTGCGAATCGAGTCGCGTTACGAGGATGCAGCACATGCTGTCGGCGATTTTCTTCAGAAATTTGCTGGCCGGGTTTTATTTACGGCTGATTCGCC
>JAZFPY010000190.1:0-3073 GCA_036444875.1 Woeseiaceae bacterium
ATGGCGACGATATCGTGCTTCGGCGTCAGCAGCAGGTATCCGTTGCGAACAAAGTTCTTACAATAGAAAAGAATGCAGCCTTCCATGCGCGTGTAGAAACGCGGGCGGCCATCGGCGTCCGGTTCAACGTTTCTGCTTTCGACAATTGCACTTGTGAATTTTTCGAACAGCTCGTAGTCGGTCAGCACCGCGTAAAGATCTTCCTGGCTGGCCGCGAACACGGTCTCAGAGGTCAGACGATAGCGCCCTTCTTCGAGCACGACAGAGACTGATCGAAGCTCGGCGCCAGCCACGTTGACAGGCGATATGCAGAGTGCGGTAAGAAGCAGCCCCCTGAGGAGATTTTGCCTGACCACCAACATACATTAATGCCCGAACAGTTTCTTTAGCGCGTCCTCGAGCTGGTCCTCGGGATCTTTTTCTTGCTCCGGCTCCGCCTGATCGGCGTCTTCATCGGCCGTTTTGTCACTCGCCGGCTGCTCTCCCCCGCCGATAAGCTCGTCAATCAGCCGTTTCTTGAATGCTTCGCCCTGCTTTTCGACTGCGCGCTTCACCTCTGCCCTGAGCATTGCCTCGATGTCGGGCCTGATAGTCGGCGAGGCAAGCGGCCCCGTGATTCTCAACGGTATGACCGCTTCGGAAAAGTCGGCAAGCTCCGCCTCATTTGCCGCGTCGATGAACTCCGGCTGTTCCATCACACGGGCCTGCATTGAATAGTCTACCTGTCCCTCAGCCAGGTCGACGGTGCCGTTGCCGGTCAATCGCAGGAACGGCAGTTCGGCGAGCAGGTCATCGTTGCTGAAGACGCCCTTTGTGACAATACCCGTCGCCCGGACAGCAGTGAACTCGGTGCGGGCCGGCAAGCGCGGCTCCGGCGGTGTCTCCTGCTTGAACAACGCACGTGCAGACCGCAATTGATACCACACGTCCGTGCCTTCCCAGGTCCCGTCCGCCAGTGAGAATGCCATCTTGCCGCGCAGGTCCCTGCGTATGGCAGCGAGGTTCCTGCCGCTGCCACTGAGCTTGAAGTTGCCTTCAATCGTTCCGGTAATGTTGTCCTGTTCGAACATCGACAAAGCGAGCGGCGCGAGTTGCACGCCGGAGATTCTCTCGTTGACCGATATCGATGGGGTATCGCTGGCAGCGTTTATTCTAACGTCGCCATTGTATGTGCCACCGAATAACTCCGCCGATATCGGATGCATCCGCAGCTGGCTATTTGCACTGTCGATTCCCACAACGACATTCTCAAAGGTCATTCCGGACAGGTAGGCGCGATCGATTTTCAGGCTTCCATGCGCTTTGAGCGACCTGATCAAATCGACCGGAATCTCGATATCGTCTCCTGCCGCAGCCGATGCATCACCACCGGTCGCATCCGCCGGGGCCATATAGCGGTCGAGATCGATGCTGTCTGCTGCAAAATCGAATTGATACGCGCCGCGCTCGGTCAGTGGCAGACTGAGCTGACCCGTAAATTTCGTATCGTCGAGTTCCAGCGTCATTGCTGTCAGTGTCAGTGCGGTTTCGCCGACCTCTGCTTTGGCGCTGAATGACACGCGTCCGAGCGCATCAGGGTCAGCAGTGGCTGGCGTGTCAACACCGAGTGTCTGCATCAGCGCTTTCAGTGAGAAAGGCTGGACCGCGATCGTCATTTTTGGCTGCGGGTTGGCACTCGAGTACGGCTCGACATCGGCCGACATGTCCAGGCCGAAAAGTGACAATTCCATCTCGCCCATCGTTACGCGCTCGGCAGCCATATCCACCTCAACTGCAGGTGCCGCGAAGCGGAAGTCGGTTGTCTCGGCAACGATGCCGTCCAGCTGCCCGTCGATAACAAAGCCCTTGATCGAGAGGTGCTCGTTGCCTTCGGCGAGTGTCATCGTGCCGGCAAACCGCAGATGGCCCGAGACCCCGTCCGGCTCTGCACTGAAATCGAATTCGGCATCAAAATCGAAAGGCTTGCCTGCTGTAATACTGCTCATTTTCAGCGTGAGCCCGCTGATCGAATTGGCGGTACCTGCCTGTGCATCGAGGAAGGAAATTGACGCATTGCCCAGTCGGAAGTCGGCGATATCCAGGGCTCTCGTACCACCTGTCTCGTCCGTTTCTGCCGCAGGCGTTGCTTCGGCCGCCTCGGCGAGATCATCCCAGTTGTTTGTGCCGTTCGCGGCCACCTCAAGATTGAGGGAAAAAGAGTCCAGCGAGGCGGTGCCAATTGCCACCTTTTGCTGAAACAGAAGCGGCATCAGCCTGACGCTTAGTCTTGCCTCTTCGAAGCTCAAGAAAGGCTTGTCGCCAAACCCCTCCGCGTTGCCAAGGCGCGTACTACCGACGTTGACCGCTATCCAGGGAAAGACACTGAGTGACAAGTCGCCCTCTATGACCAGGTCGCGCCCAGTCAATTCCTTCACCTGTGCGGAAATCTCGTCCCGAAAATCGTTGGGATCAAAAAACAAAAACAGCGCGACCGAAGCGAGTACCGCGAGGCCCACGATACCGGCAATAAAAAGTAAGAGAGGTTTTACAAGGCGTCCCATAACGATATTCCTAGGCGTGAGGCCGGAAGAATATCATTGTGCCGGGAAAAAACAGGGGACGAATCCCGTTTTTCCTAGAAAGCGATCAAAAATCGCAGACTAACCAGGATAATGGGGTCCATCCCCTTGTCGATATCGTCGTTAAGCTTGTTGGGCCGCTTGCTGGATGTTGAAAAAGTCATTCATGACTTATTCAACCACGCGATCCGAAAAGTGCGATTTTCGGATCGTTAACATTTTCACTGGCTTACAGCCATCGAAAATAACGGTACATCCCTGTACCGGCCAGCAGGCCGCCGAAAAACAGGGTTTTTCAACAGCCTGCTAGTCCTTGCAAAGGCGGAGGTCGCCATTCAGGGTTTTGATCGTCACGCGGCCTTTGCCGTCTCCCTCGGTGAACTTCAGCTCCGTACCCGGAGTGTATTCGCTGGTCCTGACGGGATCCGGGCCGAAGCAGTTTCGAATACCGCCATTGAACGTCTCGATATCGAAGCGGGCAGAGACTGCGTTGCTGAAATTGATATCCAGGTCTC
>JAZFPY010000191.1:0-4134 GCA_036444875.1 Woeseiaceae bacterium
AACTTATGCCGGCCGTACCGGCATCCTGTGCCAGCACTGCTGTATTGATGCCGACAAGCTGCCCCGAAGTATTCACGAGCGCGCCGCCGGAGTTGCCCTCGTTGATCGCTGCGTCGGTCTGAATAAAGTTTTCGAATGTCGACAGGCCGAGAAGGCCGCGCCCTGTTGCACTCACGATTCCCTGCGTGACCGTCATGCTCAGGCCGTAGGGGTTACCAATCGCAAGCACGACATCGCCGATTCGGAGCTGGTCAGATCGGCCCAGCGGCATGGCCGGCAATGTACCGAGATCGACTTTCAGGAGCGCGAGATCGGTCTCCGCATCATAGCCGATGAGTTGCGGATTGGCGATTCGCCCGTCCGACATTTGCACACGAATCTCTGCAGCATCGCGGACAACGTGCCAGTTTGTGACCAGATATCCCTCGGGGTCGATGACCACCGCTGAGCCGAGGTTGGTGTTCAGTCGAAAGCGGCTTCGCGCATCGGGTGTGGCGCTGGTCGGGACGAGTCGCTTTGCATAAACGTTCGCGACCGCCGGTGCACTGATGTCAACTGCGTCGGCATAGGAGATGGCCTTACCGGAGCTTTTTTCGCCGTTGCCGTCGACGATCGGCAGCCATTGCGGCCGGATCAGGACCACGAGAAACGCGGCAGCCAAACCGACGATTACGGACTGCAACAGAAAAATCAGAGCCGATTTGAGTCGCGCCACACGACATCCTTGGATCACGTTGGATCATTGGGGGACTGCATACGTTTCCCGGCCAGCGCCTAGCCAATTCTGAGCGGCCGCGTGTATAATGCGCCACTGGTTCCGCACCCAGCCCGGATTCGACCGCCATCCTGACGGCAAAAAGGGTCTGCTGCAAATCTACCAGTTTTCGGGCAAAGCAAAAAACGACCGCCCTAGGTCGGCGTAAGGGAGTGCCGTTATGACCGATGACGTTGACCGCAACAGACGTCATTTTCTAGCTGTTGCCACCGCCGTAACCGGAGGTGCAGGCATTACGCTTGCCGCAATACCGTTCATTGCTTCATTGAAGCCTAGCGCGCGTGCAGAGGCACAGGGGGCGCCGGTTGAAGTCGCTGTTGGCTCACTCGAGCCCGGTGAGATGATTCGTGTCATTTGGCGTGGCAGGCTGGTGTTTATCCTCAGGCGCTCGGAGGACATGCTGGCAAGACTGCCGAAGGTCACCGAATTTCTCGATGATCCGGATTCTCTTAATCCGGAGCAGCAACCGAACTTCGCTGTCAATGAATATCGTTCGCTTAAGCGCGAATTCCTGGTCGTCGAAGGTTCCTGTACCCATTTGGGCTGCGCGCCACTTGAACAATTCGAGGTCGGACCGGCCGCAGATTGGTTTGGTGGTTTCTTTTGTCCATGTCATGGCTCGAAGTTCGACCTTGCCGGCCGTGTGTACAAAGGTGTGCCCGCGCCGACGAACCTGCGGGTGCCGCCATACAGGTTTATCCAGAATAACGTCATCATGCTTGGTGTCGAATCGGGGGCAGCGTAATGGCGCGCATCGAATCTGAAATCGGGGCCCCAAAAGGCGGGTTAATAAAGTGGATTGACGATCGTTTTCCGCTGACGAAAGTCATCAAAGAACACGCTACCGAGTACTACGGGCCAAAGAACTTCAATTTCTGGTACTTCTTCGGCGTCCTCGGTTTTTTTGTGCTGGTTATTCAACTGGTCACCGGCATTTTTCTGACGATGAGTTACAAGCCGTCAGCGGCGGAGGCTTTCGCCTCTGTGGAATACATCATGCGGGACGTCGAATTCGGCTGGTTGATCCGCTACCTGCATTCGACCGGAGCGTCGGCGTTTTTCATCGTTGTGTATCTCCACATGTATCGAGCCATGCTGTACGGGTCGTATAAAAAGCCGAGGGAGCTGGTCTGGATTATCGGCATGCTGATCTTTTACGTGCTGATGGCCGAGGCGTTCGCGGGTTACCTGTTACCCTGGGGCCAGATGTCCTATTGGGGAGCACAGGTCATTATTTCGCTGTTTGGCGCGATTCCGGTGATTGGCGATACGCTGGTCGAATATATTCGCGGTGACTACTCGATTTCGGACATCACATTGAATCGTTTCTTCGCACTCCATGTAGTCGCCTTACCAATGGCTATGATCGCCCTTGTCTATTTTCATATCGTTGCCTTGCATAAAGTGGGTTCAGGCAATCCGGACGGAAACGAGATCAAGGACCTCAAAGGGCCCGATGGTGTTCCTCTGGACGGCGTCGCGTTTCATCCATACGACACGAGCAAGGATCTGGTCGCGATCATTGTTTTCTTGATATTCTTTTGCGCCGTCGTCTTTTTCGCCCCCGAGATGGGTGGTTATTTTCTTGAATACGCAAACTTTGATCCCGCAAATGTTCGCGTAACACCAGAACACATCCAGCCAGCCTGGTATTTCACACCGTATTACGCGATGTTACGCGCAGTACCGGATAAACTGCTCGGCGCGATGACGATGGCAGCAGGGGTAGTGGTGCCGCTGTTCCTGCCCTGGCTTGACCGATCCCGCGTCAAGTCGATCCGTTACCGCGGCTGGCTCTACAAGTTGGCGCTCACGATTTTCACCACCAGTTTCCTGGTGCTTGCGTGGCTGGGGACGCAGCCCGCCACCGGGATTTTCGTGCTGATGGCACGAGTTTTTACGACTCTGTATTTCGGGTTTTTTCTTTTGATGCCTTATTACACTGTGATAGACAAGACCAAACCGGTGCCTGAGAGGGTTGTCTGGCATGGATAGGTTCGGCAGCGTCGTGAAGCTGATGTTATCGATGCTGCTCCTGGGGTGTGCGAGCACTCTTGCTGCGAAAGAGAGCGCCATCGAAATGTTGCCGGCAAATAACAATGTTGCCGACACTGCATCATTACAGCGCGGCGCTCGAAATTTCATGAATTACTGTTCCGGCTGTCACTCGGCAAAGTATGTGCGTTTCAACAGGATGGGCAGGGACCTGGGACTCACCGAAGATCAATTGATCGAAAATCTGATGTTCAATGCCGAGACGCCCCACGATACGATTCAGCGAACGATGCGGGACGATGACGCGACACGATGGTTCGGAAATCCGCCGCCGGATCTCTCGGTGGTTCCACGCAGTCGGGGAATAAACTACGTATTTAATTTCCTGCAAAGCTTCTATGTGGATTTGGATAGCCCTACGGGCGTGGACAATATCCTGCTGGCTGGAACGAGTATGCCCAACATTCTCTGGGAGCTGCAGGGCTATCAGAAAGCGATATTTGTAGAACACGAATTAGCAGGGGGAGGCGGGACTGAATTGGTATTTGAGAGATTCGAGCCAATCAGCGAAGGGAGCATGTCACCCGAGGAGTTTCAATCGTTTGTTCGCGATACCGTCAATTTTCTGGATTACATGAGTGAGCCGGTGCAATTGCAGAGACGTGCTATCGGAATATGGGTGCTGATGTTTTTGGGCGTGTTCCTCATCCTTGCAGTAATGCTCAAGAAAGAAATTTGGAAAGACATTTCCTGAGCTGAGGCCGTATCAAGTATATATGACGGTAGAAAACACCGACGACATTAGTCTGCACCTCCGGAGTACCGAATTATGGCATTAATTGCCAACCGACGATCCTTAATGACCTTGTATTCAAGGCCGACATGCATTCATAGTCACCGCACGCGTTTGGTACTGGCCGAGAAGAACATCAATATCGACATTGCGAATGTCGAAGGCCCTGATTTGCCCGAGGACCTGATGGACCTGAATCCATACCACACGGTGCCAACGCTGGTGGACAGGGATCTCGTCCTTTATGATTCTCGAGTCATCATTGAATATCTCGACGAAAGGTTTCCGCATCCGCCGTTGATGCCGGTCGATCCAGTTACGCGTGCGCAGTTTCGGCTGGCTCAGTTTCGCATCGAAAATGACTGGTACCGGCTTGCTGAGCAATTTGAGATCGATGGTGAGCGCAAGCTGGCCAGTAAGCCGCGGAAAATGCTGACGGAGAGCATTCTTGCCAGCGTTGACCTGTTCGGGGCGAAGCAATACTTCCTGAGTGATGATTTTTCTCTGGTCGATTGCAGCATCGCTCCGATACTTTGGCGTCTGCCAGTGTATGGCATCGAGCTTCGATCGC
>JAZFPY010000192.1:0-2335 GCA_036444875.1 Woeseiaceae bacterium
TGGATCGCACGAGCACGTCGCCGGTCAGGATGAACAGCGGGATAGCGATCAGGGCAAACGTATCCATGCCCGAGAACAGGGCCTCGCCGAACAGCGTCAGCGGCAGCACATCCGTGATCACCAAAAGCCCGATGGCCGCGAACCCCAGCGACACCCAGATCGGAACGGCGAGCGCAAACAGCACCAGTGCCAGGAGCAACGGCAGGCCGATATCCCAGCCCAATTCCCTTGAAGCTTCGGGAATGACGTAAAGCATCGTCGTCAGTCGAACAGCTTGTTGCCGGTGAAGACGGGGCGTCCGGCGCGAAGGTCGCCGATATCACGGTGGATGGATTGGATGAGACGGACCATCATCATCGAAAAGCCGAGCGGCACCGCGATCAGGAACCAGACGCGGATAATCTGCAGCCCGTCGGTGACATTAACGAATTTAAACGAGACCAGGACCGGGTCCATGGACCAGTAAATGGCCAAACAGGCCAATATCGCCGTCATCACGTCACCGAACAGGTAAATGGCGGCAACGCCCCTTGGCGGCAGGTAATGGGTGATCACGTCAATTCGGATATGGGCGCGTTCGCGCACGGCGGCGGAGGCGCCGATCCAAACCAAATAGATAAACGCGTAGCGGGCTGTCTCCTCCCCCCACACCGACGAATACAGAAAGACGAAGCGCCTGATTACCTCGATAAAAATGGCCATGACGATGAAGCTGTACAACACCAACAGCAGCCAGCGTTCGCCGTTACGGTCTATGGTTCGAAGAATGTCCCGCATCTGCCCCTGCCAAAATCAGCCCACCCACGGCTTGATTAAAGGCGGGCGGCACCGAGCCGCCCGCCCTCAACCACGTTTGACGTCGAACAGGACTACACGTCGTGGACGTAGTAACGGCCCTGTGTCTGCGCGGCCTCATACATCATGTCGAAGTTTTTGATGGACCCGCCGAGTTTAATCTTCCACTCGTCCCATGCCTTGAGCTGCTGACCGGCGGCCGCGGCCCATTGGGCCAACTCACCCTTGGTCGGCACGTAGAACTTGACGCCGGCCTTGGCCATTTCAGCCATGGCAAAAGCGCGCGACGCCGGGACTTGCGCCAGATTCTGGGCAAAGGTAACTTCGCTGGCGAAGTCGATGCCTTCCTGGACGTCTTTCGGAAGACTTTCAAACCAGGCCAGATTGCATGAATAGACCTGACTATCCGGGACCGAACGGTTGAACGTAACCCACGACAGGATGTCCTTGAAGCCGAAGGCGTAAAGCGCTTCGACCGCCGGGTCCAGCGCGTCGGCAACGCCCTGCTTGATGGCGGTGGGCGTCTCGCCCCAGGCGACCGGCGTCGGGTTGGCGCCGAGCAGCCGGTAGAACTGCTGTAGAATCTTCGATCCCGGCACCCGGAACTTGATGCCCCTCAGGTCGTCCGGCGTCTTGAACGGCTTGTCGTCGAGGCCCCGGCGCTTCGCCGCCGTGCGCGGATCGATGCAGAAGAAAAACAACGGCTTGAAACCCTTGGCGCGGACTCTGGAAACCACTTCCTTTTCCCAGATATCCGACGTCACCAGGTTGACGAAGCGCTGGTTTTCACCGCACCAGTAAGGAAGGTTGATCATATCGACCGCCGGCGCGAATGGGGCGAAGTTGGACAGCGAATGCTGCGCCGCCTGAATGGTGCCGGATTGAACCTTTTGGGCGAGTTTCGTGCCGACGCCCAGTTGCCCGGCGGGGCCGAGCTTCACATAGACCTGGCCGTTGGTCAGGTTTTGGATGTTTTCCTTTAGGTTCAACTGCATGATCGGATAGGACCGCGTCGTTCCGATGCGATATGCCGTTCCGATCGTCATCGAGTGTTTGGCCGCGCCCTGGCGGTCTTTCTCTTCCTTTGCGGTCTGGGCGAGCGCCTCGCTGCTGATGAGGGCCCCGGCGGCGGCGGCGACGAGGGCGGTTGTCACCCCGAACTTCGCCGTTGCGCCAAAGAACTCACGTCGGCTGACATCTCCGACCAATTCGATCGTGACTTTTTCTTCTGTTTCGTCCGTCATGGTGACCTCCCAATTTATTGTTAACCTTGATTGTTTGCCGTCGGTCTTATCTTAACGCCGGTTAGAGGCTTCTTGATCCCCGCTTACCAATGTTTCACGGCAGACCGCCGCCAGAGTGAAAAAAAACGCAGTGGCTAGCAACAAGAGGAATTCGGCAACATCACTCAGCAAAAATGGGACTTGCCAGCCGAAACTGATCTTGGCCTTGCCCCAAAGAATGTTGAGCCAGAATAGCAGAAACAACAGCGCGAAAGCGCCCAGACTGAACCGGGTCAGGGTCCGGAGCTGACGGTTGT
>JAZFPY010000193.1:0-2953 GCA_036444875.1 Woeseiaceae bacterium
GCCCGTGCGCGGATTTTCTTGCAAACATAGGCCTCGGGCAGCGACACCTTCGGGTCGCGCTGTTCGGAAGAATCGAGCATGCCAAGGGACAGCATCTACTGGTGGAAGCGATAGCGAGGCTGGTCACGCAGGGACTTGACGTGGGCGCGGCAATCATCGGACACCCCATGGATGCGGTCTATTTTGACAGGCTCAAGCAGACCATACGCAGCAGGCGGCTGCATGGGCACATCGCAATACGCAGCTTCGTGGACAACCCGATGACTATTATGAAGTGCTTTGATGCAATAGTGCTGGCCACCTATTGCGAGACCTTTGGTCTGGTCCTGATTGAGGGGATGAAGGCCGGAGTCGCTGTGATCGGAACCAACGCAGGGGGGGTGCCTGACATTATAGCGGACGGCGTCACCGGGCTGTTGTTTGAGCCGGGTGACTCAACCGGCCTCGCTGGGGCGATATCGCGCTTGTACAGAGACCGCGCCTTCGCCGAGCAGCTTGCAGTAAAAGGAAAGAGAAGCGTTGATACAAGATTTTCCGAGCATCGCCACTTTGAAAGGCTAGAGGCCATATTCGCCGGTGCGTGACGAGTACGGTTGTAACTTGGACAATGCTGCTTGCGCCCTCCTGCGCGCTTTTCATAATTTATGCTAACCACATCAGCAATCGACACGGATTCCTCGCGGCCGCGCCCCGAATTAGGTGACATCGGGACCATATGCGTTTTGGGTTGGGGCCTGAAGGGTGACCTGTTCATTCGCATCCCCCTTATTGAGGCGCTGAAAGAACGGTTCCCACAAGCCAGAATCACCGTGGTCGTTGACCCCGGTAACGTCATCGTGCTGGCAAACCACCCGGCGGTCGATCACGTCTTCCCGTTCGGACGAAAGAAAAAGCCGCTTTACAGGTACATGTTCCATGCCATCAGAAATGCACTACTGCTACGGCGTCAGCGCTTCGACCTGTCGCTCGACCTCTATGCCGGTGGCTCGAGCCCGGCGCTCATCCTGATCGTCAATGCGCGCTGGCGTCTGGGCTTCAATCACACACGCGCCCTGAGGATGGCGAATAACCTGCTTGCGCAGCGACCAGACATGTGCCAGCACTGGACCCGGGCGCTGGCCGCGCTTCTACAGCCGCTTGGTGTTGACCCTGCGCAGGTGCGCCTCGGTACTTCGTATTACTGCACGGAATCGGCACGGCGATTCGCTCGGGAGTTTCTCGCCGCTCGCCCTGGCGCGCGGCGGATTGTGTTCAATTTGGGGGCGAGGGCCGTATCCAGGCGCTGGCCCATCGAAAACTTTGTCGAGCTCGGTGTACTGGTGAACAGGCGCTTTAATATGATACCGCTGGTGTTTACCAACCCCGGCATGGAGGAACTGACGCAGCGGTTTTCAGAGCTGTATGGCCGGCATGGGAAGTGCGTGTACGTGCCGCGTCTTGACATGGATCCGGAGGCCGCGATCATGGAGCAATGTGAGGCCGTGGTCACGGGAAACACGGCATTGATGCATCTGGCGTCCGCGCTAAAACGCCCAACCCTCGGGTTGTTCATCGAGACCCGGCCGGAGCAGGTGCAACCGGAGGATTGTCCCTTTGTCGCCTGCTACATCGAGGATCCCCGCCAACGGGATGAGTGTGGGAGACTGCAAACGACGGCACCGCTCCCGGTGACGTACGTCTTCGATTGCTTTGTCGAGCTCGTGCGCACTTATGCCGAGCCGGCGCTAAAAGTGTGACGGTAAGCCGCGAGTGGTAAAATCGAGCCAGTTTTTTTTATTTTCGGAAGAGAATATCGTAGGGAGTAATGCAATAAATCTCGTTCATGACCTGAAGGTTTGGATTCGCTCGGGATCGTGGAGCTTTGCGATGGGCAAGAATCCCGCGAAAACGCCGGGTGATCTTCGCACCTATAGCTGGCATGGAAATGAAATTCACTATCGTCCGGGCACGAGTGATCACGGCGTCATTTACATTATCTTGGTGAAGCCAGAGAAGAAAGCAGAGTACTGGGTCCCAAGAGGCCTTGAGGCCGATGTCATACTGGATATTGGCGGCAACATAGGAGTAACTGCCATCTATCTAGCCAAGCGCTTTCCCGCAGCGCAGATATATACATTCGAACCCGTCCCGCAAAACTTCAAGTTGCTGGAAAAGAATGTCGAGCACCTCAGTAATGTCGAGGCGTTTCCTTTCGGTTTGGGTTCCGAGCAGGGAATGTTCGAGATATACTCCAGTGAGGACGATAAGAATCTCGCAGGTTACTCTTTGCACGAGCTCGTCAGTGACGGCATCAATGCAGGAGTAGACCGTTCAAGAATGATTCAGGTAGAGATCCGGCCCGTGTCAGTGGTTCTAGCCGAGCTTGGTATCACCAAAATCGACATCATCAAGATCGATACCGAAGGGGCCGAATTCGATATCCTCACGTCGATCAATCCGAAAATACTGGCGCGCGGTCAGTGGATTCTGGGCGAACCACACGGCGTACGTGATTTCGAGCTTCTCGCCTACTTAGCAGAATGGTTCGGTCTCGAAGTCAGCAAAAAAATGGGCAGCAATCTTTTTCCGTTGCAGGCCCGTAGCAAGATCCTCAAGGAGAAGCGGACATTCGTGAAGCCGCGCCGCCCCCCAGTCCGGCGGCGACTGTGCGACAAGTATGTCGATGGAGAGGCTTTTTAAGATAGTGGTATAGCAGCGATTACCGATCGGTAAATCATGAAAGCGTTGATTTGCGGTGTAACGGGTCAGGACGGCGCCTATCTGGCGCAGTTGCTATTGGCTAAAGGTTATGATGTATGGGGGACATCGCGCGATGCGCAGGCGTCTACGTTTCATAACCTGGCGAGGCTGGAGATTCGTGATCAGCTGACGCTGGTGTCGATGGCGCCGCACGACTTTCGCAGCGTCCTGCAGGTCCTGTCAAGGTGTCAACCGGACGAAGTCTATAACCTGG
>JAZFPY010000194.1:0-3483 GCA_036444875.1 Woeseiaceae bacterium
AGGCCGCCAAGCAATGACTGCTCGGCCTCTATGGAATTCGGCGGCATCTTCAGCTGGTGTTCGGCTGAATCGATTGCTGCCCCGTCGTCCAGCGCTCGAACCATTCAGAAAAGTCCTCAGGCTATCGTCAGTTGTAGCTATCGCTAAATGTGGCTATCGCCAGTATCGAGCGCTTTACGTCCGCCCTTCATCATGTTTTTTTAATCATTCGACCCGGGTCGTAGTGTCACTACGGTATCACATGACCGGCTCTTCGTCCGCGACGACTTTGACCGTGATTTCGGCATTTACATCCGAGTGAAAATGCAGGCCCACCGTAAAATCGCCCACCTCGTGGATGGGTCCGTCGGGCATGCGCACTTCGCTTCGCGCGATCTCGACGCCAACCTTTTCGCAGGCATCAGCGATATCAATGGGACCCACCGAGCCGAACAACTTGCCCTCCGGGCCTACATTGGCTTGTATGACAAGCTCCATGCCCTGCACCAGCTCGGCGCGCGCATTGGCTGCAGCCAACTCCTCGGCCGCATGTTTTTCCAGGTCAGCGCGTCGGGCCTCAAATTCCGCAATGTTTTCCGGCGTGGCCAGTGATGCTTTGCCCGAGGGCAACAAGTAATTACGGCCGTAACCTGGCTTGACGGTGACCAGATCGCCGATATCGCCGAGATTCTCAACCTTGTCCAATAAAATAACGTTCATATTTCAAACCCTGTTACCTGTCTCTTACGATTTGCCTGCCGCAATGTTCAGCGCAAGCACTCATTTCTTGTCAATGCGAGGTCGATAGTTGAACCACGCATCTGTGTAACCTATCACGCCGACCACAGTTATAAGCACCGGGCCCAGCAATACCGTCAGCACATATACTGCCGCCAGCACAACCGTTGGCAGCCGCCCTGCGCGGCGCAACCAATGCAATAACGCCAGTCCCTGCAGCCAGAAAATTACGAACAGTACAAACGCAACATTCTGCACCCAGATTGCAGCGGTGATCATCGCCACTATCGATGCCAGCGCTAAGGCCAGGGCCAGTATCCGGCCGAAATTCAAGTCCGAAAACCGGCCGAACCCGTCTGACTGGCCTGGCAGGCTGATGTAGGCTGCGTATCCGGCCAGGAACGCAACGACATGCAACAACCAGCCGATCGAGACAAAAATCCCTGTCATCTGCGGTGCATACGGCAGCAGCTCGACAAATATTTCTGCCTCCTGCTGCAATCCGGCATCCCGCCACACACCGGCGAAATGCTCCAGCATGGCGTACCAATAGGCCGCGGGATCGCCAAGCACAACATACAATCCGGCGATGACGACCATGGCCACGAGGACCGTGGTCTGCAACAGCAAGGTCAGTGACCTCATCCGTTGCAACAATAACGCCAGAACCATTCCCGGCAACCAGATCGTTAAGACGACCTGAAACAATTGTGACACCGGCACTTTGCTAACAAGCGCTAGCGCCAGTATTGCGCCGAAACCGAACGCCGCCGAAACCGCCGCTCGTCCTGGGCCCCGACTCAATACCAACAACACCAATATAGCGCGGCCCAGAATCTGCGTGATCGGCAGCAGGAACGAGGCAATCAAAATAAAGACTGCTCGCTCCGGTCGGGCAACCAGCCATGCGGCTAGCGGTTGCACGCTCTTACCTTTACCCCGCGGACTTTAATGCCGGTCGGTATATGGCAGGAGTGCCAGATAACGAGCGCGTTTTACTGCTGTCGACAGTTGTCTCTGGTAATGGGCTTTCGTGCCCGTAATTCTACTAGGCACGATTTTTCCGGTCTCCGTGACATACGCCTTGAGCAAATTGAGATCCTTGTAATCAATCTCCGTGATGCCCTCGGCCGTGAAACGGCAATACTTGCGTCTCCGTGAATAACGACTCATATCATTTCTCCGTCAGGCGCTCTTGGCTTCGGCCGCCGTATCCTCGGCTGCGTCTGCGGTGGATTCTTCAGTACTCGCGTCAGCACTGTCGTCTGTCTGCTCTGCTGCCGGTTTATCTGCAGGAGCTGCAGTGGGTTTTTCAGTGCTCGCCGCAGCACTGTCATCTGTCTGCTCTGCTGCCGGTTCATCCGCGGGGGCTGTATCGTCTGCCGCTGCCTTTTTGTCGCCTTCGCCCGATGGGGCTGAGGATTTATCGCCGGTCTCTGTACGCATCGCGGATTCCGCGGCAGCTTTCGCATCACGCCGACGTTGTGACTCGCGTTCCTTGACTTTTTCTTCCTCTACAGCGATCGACATTGGCGACGCTTCGGTGATTGCCTCTTTACGGCTAATCACAAGATTACGAAGCACGGCATCGTTGAAGCGAAATGCACTGGTGATTTCCGTCAGGACATCGTGATTGCACTCGACGTTCAGCAGAACGAAGTGCGCCTTGTGGGCTTTGTTGATCGGGTGAGCCAGCTGACGGCGACCCCAGTCTTCGAAGCGGTGAACCTTGCCACCTGAGTTAGTGACCATGCCCTGGTAGCGTTCCACCATGGCAGGTACCTGTTCGCTCTGGTCCGGATGAACCAGAAACACGATTTCGTAGTGTCTCATTGTCTCCCCTTACGGATTACAGCCTCCCGGTCTGACCGGTGAGGCAAGAGGTTATCCCGCCACCATGACGGGGATGCGAATGCTACCCAAGCAGGCAGGCCAGCGCAAGCCAAAAAACAGCAGGGGTCGAATCGCTAAGCCGCAATAGGGGTCGAACCGCTAGGCGGGCTTAGCGGTTCGACCCCTATTGTTTTTGTCGTCGTTGCCGAAGCACTTCGTACAGGCAGATGCCGGCAGCGACAGACACGTTCAGGCTGGCCACCTCGCCGCGCATCGGCAAGCTGACGAGATTGCTGCATCGATTGGCGATGCCTTTGCCAAGACCCGAATTTTCACCACCCATGACGATCGCGACCGGGCCGGACAAATCGCAGTCGAACAGGCTCTCTTCAGCTTCATCACTGGTCCCGATCGCCCGGACCGAATAGTCCGACAACCAGGACAGCACACGCCTCAGGTTGACGACGGGTACGAATGGCAGCGACTCCGCTGCGCCGGCGGCGACCTTGCTCACGGTTGGCCCGAGCCCGGCGGCACCATGCCGCGGCACAATGACTGCATCAGCTCCGGCAGCCTCCGCGGTGCGCAGGCAGGCGCCGAGATTGTGCGGATCCTGAACCCCGTCCAGGACGAGTAACAGAAGCGGCGCCTCGGGGGACTCCGTGAGGCGTTGTTCGACCAGCGTTCGCAAACCAGCCTCGTCGAGCGTCGTGCTGCGCCTGATCTCTGCAACGACGCCCTGGTGCCGTGATTCGCCGCTTATCTGCTGCAATCGTGCGCGGTTGGCTGCCTGAATCTCGATGCCGAGTTCCCTGGCTTTGGCGATCAGAGACTCAACTCTGGGATTGGCAGTTTGATACTCGGCAAAGAGTTTTCTGACCTCGACCTTGCGGCTCGCGAGGAGCTGCTCGACGGCACGAAGACCGCTGACAA
>JAZFPY010000195.1:0-4459 GCA_036444875.1 Woeseiaceae bacterium
GCTGTGTTGCTCGGCTTTCCCGGCAAGCTGGGGATGAGCGGGGACAAGGTTTGGCCGACCTGGCTCGACGGCGGCATCGACAAAATACGCAATTATTGTGAAACAGATGTCCTGAATACTTACCTGATTTACCTGCGCTTCGAGTTCATGCGAGGCAATCTCGATGCGCAGGACATAGCGCGGGAATACCAGCTCGTCCGCACCACCCTGGCTTCAATGGACCTGCCGCACCTGAACGATTTTGCGGCGGCATGGCCGGCCGGGCAAAGCACGAAATAATGGCCCGCGTGCGCGAACCGGAAACTGCACGTATTGACTCCGTGACCCACGACGGCAAGGGTATTGCCGCGATACCGGGCAAGAAAGTATTCGTAGCCGGGGCGCTTGCAGGCGAGGAAGTGCGGTTTCGGCGCCGCAAGAGAAGACGTAAGTACGACGAAGCGGAATTGTTGGAGGTGCTGTCGGCGTCGCCGAAACGCAAGGAGGCGCGCTGCGCCGTCTTTGGTGTCTGTGGCGGTTGCTCGCTGCAACATGTCGACGACTCGGAGCAGCGGGGCATCAAACAGCAGGCCCTGCAGGATGCCCTGGAGCGCATCGGGCAGGTAACGCCTCTGCGCTGGCTGCCGCCGATTTTCGATGCGCCCTGGAATTATCGTCGCCGTGCGCGACTGGCCGTGAAAGACGTGGCCGGCAAAGGGCGCGTACTCGTCGGTTTTCGGGAACGCCATGCACCGTTCATCACCGACATGCACCGCTGTGAGGTGCTTGCCCGCCCGGTCGACGAGCTGATCGATCCCCTGAGTGAGCTCATCGGCGGTTTGAGCATTCGCAGCCGTTTGCCGCAGATCGAAGTGGCCGTTGCAGAAAACGCAACTTCACTCGTGTTTCGGGTTCTGGATGCGCCAACCGAAGCGGATCTTGAGCGCCTGAGGACCTTTGCTACGGAACGCAATTGTCGGGTCTATCTGCAACCCGGCGGTCTGGACTCGATATCAGCGTTGCAGCCGGAAGGGCCGTTATCGCCTCTCAGTTACAGTCTGCCGGAATTCGATATCGTCATTGAATTCGAAACCACTGACTTCATTCAGATCAACGGGCCGGTGAACCGGCGTATGGTCGCCGCGGCGCTGGAGTTGCTGCAGCCGGACAAGGACGACCGGATCCTTGATCTTTTTTGCGGCATCGGCAATTTTTCGCTGCCGTTGGCGAGATTTTGCGGTCATGTTGAAGGTGTCGAGGGGGATGCAGGACTGGTTGCTCGTGCCAGCGCGAATGCCGGGCGTAACGGGATATCCAATGCCACGTTTCGCTGTGCGGACCTGAGTCGTATCGACGGCAAAGAGCGCTGGCTGGCCGATAACTGGACCAGCTTGCTGCTGGATCCGGCCAGGAGCGGTGCGCCCGAAGTCGTTCGTCATATCCAGCGCATCAACCCGTCCAGAATCGTCTACATCTCCTGTCATCCGGGAACGCTGTCGAGAGATTTGGCAGCGCTTGTCTCCGAGCATGGATATCGGCTGGAGGCTGCGGGAATCATCGATATGTTCCCGCATACCGGGCACGTCGAATCTATCGCGCTGCTCGAAAAATAGCAGAAAAAATAATTAGTTAGAGAACAATTCTCGAAAAATACTGCAATGTAGTCCACAAGGCTTGGACCTTGGCGGAGCGGCCATCTAGGCTAGCCAGAATATGGCTCTGGGACCCGTCATGCTGGACATCGAGGGGCTTGCCGTAACACCGGCGGACCGCAGTCTCTTGCGTGAGCCGGCGGTCGGCGGCGTGATCCTGTTGGCCCGGAATTATGCGTCCGCGGGCCAGCTCAATGATCTTGTCAGTGAGATTCGGGCACTTCGCAGCCCGCCGCTCCTGGTCGCCGCGGACCACGAAGGCGGCAGGGTGCAGCGTTTCCGCGACGGCTTCACGGCCATTCCGCCAATGCGCAAGATCGGGCATGAGTACGATAGCGATCTCGGTGAGGCACTGCTTCTTGCAAAAACGGCGGGCTGGGTGAGCGGTTCGGAACTCCGGGCGATGGGCATCGATCTCAGTTTCGCCCCATGCCTGGATCTGGACTGGGGCGTCAGCGAGGTCATCGGGGATCGCGCTTTGCATAAAGATCCGGAGGCCGTTGGCGATCTTGCCGGTGCATTTTCCCGCGGCCTGCGAAGCGCCGGCATGGCTGCAATTGGCAAGCACTTCCCGGGACACGGGGCCGTTGCCGCCGATTCGCACGAGAAGCCTGCAGTCGACCGGCGGGAATACGGTGATGTACTCGACGACATGCGTCCATACGACAAACTGGTCGGCAACGAACTGCTGGCCGGCGTCATGATGTCGCATGTCATTTATGCCGAGATGGATCCGCTGCCGGCCGGCTTTTCCGAATACTGGATTCAGTCGGAATTGAGATCACGCCTGGGATTTGGTGGCGCCGTATTCTGCGACGACCTGAGCATGAAGGCGAGTGAGAGTTACGGGACGATGCCGAAACGCGCCAGACTGGCCCTGGAGGCCGGGTGCGACATGATTTTGATCTGCAACGACCGGCCCGCGGCCCAGGCTGCCGTATCATCCCTTGAGGAGTATTCGAATCCCTTGTCGCTGGTGCGTCTGGCCCGATTGCACGGGACCGGCCAGGTTCTGCGAGAGTCGTTGCTGGCCAGCGAGGAATGGCAGGCGGCGGCAAAGCGCTTCATCGATTGGCAGGATCGCCCGCCACTGGAACTGAATGCCTGATTCCTGTCGGCGTCGATTGCATCATCACCGTCAATACGGTCGGCCTGATCAACGCCAGGTGACTTCCCGCGCTCTGGCCGTGCCGACGACCAGCTGCTCGACGATACCTTTGGAACGGGATCACAGTAATTATGACGGTGCTTCGGCTACTCTGGACCCTGCAATGAGGCAGGACTCGTCAATTCCTGGATTCGATGAAAACGCTGCATAGAAAAATACTGGAGCAACTGATCACGGGATCCGGGGAACCGCTCATTGTTGCCCGCATCGATCAGTCGGACTGGCCGGTCGTGCTGTGCAATCCTGCATTTGACAGCATTGCCGGCGGGCAGAACGCGATGGGTCGTTCGTTCGCCGACCTCGTCGAGCAACTCGTCGGCCGTGAGCTGGCGCCGGAGATCAGCGAGACAGTGCGATCCGGGCAGGCAACCTCGATTCCCGTCGAGCTCGGCCACCGTGAATATCTGCTCGTACTGGAACCAATGTCGCTTGGTAACGAGAAAAGTACCCGGTATTACGCGGCCTATTGGCGTGGCGGCGCCGGTGCCGCCGGGGCGGCAGCCGACGGCGACATGCATCAGGCGCTCTTGAAGGCCAAACGCCGAATCAGAGACTTATCGAGGGACGACCCGGTAACCGGCCTGTTGAACGCCACTGCGTTTCGCGAAATCCTGGCCCACGACTGGGCCGTCGCGGCCAGAGAAAAGACGACTCTGGCGCTCGTCTGTTTTTCGATCGACGATTTCGACGCTTACCGGGACGTTTTCGGCCGACACTCGGCGGACTCCTGCCTGCGTCGCGTCGGGCAGGCAATTCGGCGCTGTCTCAGGCGCGCCAGTGACGTTGCAGCGAGGGTGAACGACGACAAGTTGATCGTATTGTGCCACGCTTCGGAGGAAGAGGGCGTCCAGGAATTTGCGGCGAATATTTCGACGGCAGTGCGTGATCTCGTCATACATCATCCGCGATCGGGTGTGTCGCGTTTTGTTACGGTCAGCTTCAAAACCTGCCTTATGCAGGCGGGACAGGGCGGCGCCAGCGCCGACGACTTTCTGGATAAATCCTTGATTGATCAATAAGTTATAAGAATCCAATCAAGAGTTTTTGAGGTTGTGCGGATGCTGTACGGAAACTATACGGAAAACGGTGACAATGAATGCAGTGTACGGCCCTGTGGCCGTTGGTACTAAAAACAGGAGATCATCGCTGTGCGGCCTCTGAGAGGCTCCTGTACGCATATACAGTAGTATATCTATCCAGTGAGGCGAACCCGGCGCTGACATGCATTTCAACGGAATGTCTGCTTTTGCCAAAAGCGGACGTTCAGACTAGCAAAAACCAGCTGTTTTGAGGGGCCGCTTTCGGCCATGAGCGGACGTGGCAAGCTGCGCTATCGCATCTTAAACATGTCCTTCTTGAGTTCGCGCTCAAATTCAACGTGTGGTGGCGGATATACACCGTCACGATAATGACGCGCAATTCGCGTGGGCATATAGGTCACCGTGACCCTGCCTGTACCAATCAGCTTTGTGGCCCCGGGTGCATCTCTCTCTTTGGTTATATCAAAGTTATCAACGTTAAGTTGGGCCTCAACAATGTGCCGGTCAAAAAGCTTTCGCTCGCTCCCAAGAATCAGGGACATGATGTTCCTCCGTATAAGAAGATACACCAGTGGGCGAAAAATGCTATTTCGTCGGCTGGCTCAGGATCGTGCAGATGG
>JAZFPY010000196.1:0-2517 GCA_036444875.1 Woeseiaceae bacterium
TGAATGACATCACCATCCTGGAGCTTGAGGTTTTCATCTTCCGGCGCCCTGACGACGAGCAGCCCCTTGTCAGTTCCGAAGTACCTTCCGAGCCGTTCCGTCAATGCCACCATTTCCATGTGGCCCCAGCCGCTGCCGTCCGAGAACCAGGTGAATTTTCTGAAATCAATTTCCGGCGCATTCGGTGCCCGCGGCAGGGAGAAATTTCCGCGTCCCAGGCGGAACGCATATGCCAGCGGTGACATTTCATTTGGACGCACTTCTACGCTCGCCTGCTTGCCGTCGCGAAGATATTCCACGTCGACAACATCGCCCTCTTCCACGCCGGACATGAACTCGATCAGCTTGGCGTTGGCTTCTTCATCGCTGGCAGCAGTCAGTGATTCGTCATTGACCGCCGTAATAATGTCGCCCGACCGGAGTCCCGCCTCTTCTGCCGCGCCGCCCGGCGAAACGCCACGTACCGTCACGCCCTCTACGGGGCCGTCGCCGTCGCTACTCCCAATTGTGATGCCGAGCACTGCCCGGCCATCCATATGAATGCGGCGTTCAATTTCAACAATCGCCGGCAAATTGCTCGTGCTGAGTTCCGCAATTTGTCTGGCGGCCTCGGCCAGGCGCTCTTCGGCCTCGCGCATTTGTACTTCGACAGTTAGTTGCTGCTCTTCCGCGGCCCGTTCGGCCTCACGCTCGCTTTGCTGCGCGATGCCTGGTGCGCTAATAAGCGCGCAAGAAATAAGCAGAAGAGATTTTCTCCAGATTGCCATTTGTCGACTCCCGAATAATTGCATTAAATTTAGAAAGAGGCCCGCTGGGCCTGCGCGTAGCGCAGCTTCACCAGCGAATCCATTAGCCTGACGCGTTCACGCCAGTACAGCTGTGTTTGGGCAGGACTCATTCGAATTACCGGATAGTTGAGTTGGTAGTCAATCACCGCAATCCGGTCCTCCAGACTTGAAATTGTTGCCGCCGTGCTTGCCCGCATCAGTCGCGGCTGATAAGGAATGGCGCGCAGGTTGTGTTCCAGCTGCTGTGACTGAACCATCAGCATATTGAGCGCCTGGGCATTTGAAGACGCAGTCTGTTCCGTGTACCTGGGCACCGTTGGAAATTCTTGCTCGCCAGCGACCTTTTCGACTGAATCCGGGTCGAGCGCGCCAGGCAGTCGCAGCACGGCCAGAACAACGGCCGCAGCAATGCCGGCACCGACCAGCCATTTAACCTGTTGAGGCACCGCCGGTTTCGCCAGCATGCCCTCAGCCCGCGCCTGCGCCTCAATCCGCTGCCAGACCGTACGCGGTGGCATCGTATCCGGCAGTTCACTGAGACCTTGTCTTAAAATTTCGCGCTCATTCGCGCTTAATACGCCGTGCATCGTTTCGTCCTGTGGGCCCTGATCAATAGTCATGTGGGTTCTCTGCGACAGTCATCCTCAGCAACTCCCCAGTGCCGGACCTTCCATCGCCGTGCTGGCCGATTTCCCTGCCGTGTGCGCTTCGAGGAACGGTCGCAGACGCTGGTAGGCTCTCGACAACTGAGACTTGGAGAAGCTCTCGGACTTGCCCATGAGTCCTGCTATTTCCTTGTGCGTAAATCCCTCGACATCATGCAACCAGACAACCGCCCGGCTCACTGACGGCAAGTTACCAAGCGCCGCATCGAGGTCGATCGCATGTTCCGGATGACCTGAAATTCCATGGCTCTCCGGCCGCCCCGGGGTTACTTCCTCGAAGTCGTCATCGAGGCTTTGCCCGCGGCTGTGCCAGGCTGAACGCAAAAACATCAGCGCCTTGGTCACCGCGATCCGTCGAATCCAGCTGCCCAGTGGCGCCTCGCCCCTGAAAGCCGCAATATTCCTGATGATCTCGACAAAGGTCTCCTGAAGCAGGTCCTCGGCATTTGCCGGCACTCGCGTGAATCGCAGGCATATCGAGTAAACCGGCGCGCTGAATGCCCGATAGATGATCTCGTGCGCGCGCACATCACCACGTGCCGCACGCTTCACGATCCCCGGGTCGATCCGGATGTCGGCAAATTTGCTCATATCCTGAATCTTAGATGCATCCTCGGCTGAAAGGGTCGCATTGGCAGCAAGCAAAGTCGCCTTTCTACGGTCATTTTGTGGCAGGGACGGCCGCGCCGCGCATATACTTAGCGCCTTTCAACGCCGTGGGGGCGAACCGAAGCCTCCGCGACGAACTACATTACATCGGCCGGGGTGGCGGAACTGGTAGACGCGCCGGATTCAAAATCCGGTTTCTGAAAGGAAGTGCGAGTTCGATTCTCGCTCCCGGCACCAATACTACTAACGGTTTCAGCTTTTTTCGCTCAATCTCACAGCGGTCAAATGATTGAATTTGGCACCCATTTGGCACACACTGCACACAAAGCTACGCAATGATATGCAGGTGAGGCGATGGCAACTATTCGAAAACGACCGGGAAAGCGGGGGATTCGTTGGCAGGCGATAGTTCGTATTGGCGGACACCGTACACAGCGCGAAACATTCTCCACAAA
>JAZFPY010000197.1:0-3706 GCA_036444875.1 Woeseiaceae bacterium
CAAATCCCCTGCCCAGGCATGGCCGCGCAACGCCATCGGCTCGCCTTGCGTATGCGCTATCCCGGATTTCGGAAAAGTAATCAGCGATTTCACCGGCATGGACTCGATGATGCACATGTCCTCGTCAGCGACTGCCGTACCCGGCGCAACCGGCTCACAAGGCACACGATAGGATTGCCCTGTCATTTTTGGACCATCATGCACCCGGTCCCGAATCAGAATTTTGTTTATCCATTTTCCGCTGACTGAAGCCGGCCAGCCAGAGCAAATCAACCGGAGCGGAAAACCGTGCAACACCGGCAACGGCTCACCGTTCATCGCCCAGACGATTAGCGATTCTTTTTCGAGTGCTTTCGCGACCGGTACGCCACGCGAAATCGGCCGTTTTTTGGGGTCGCCGGACAGGTGACGGTCCGTTCCCTCGTACGCGAGATAGACAGCGTCATCGGCGATGCCGCAGTACTCCAGCACGTCGCTCAAGCGTACACCCGTCCATTCCGGGCAACCGATTGCCCCCGTGGTCCACTGGTTTCCCCTGGCCGGCGGGAAGAACTCCGACCGGCCATTGCCGCCGCATTCGATCTGCAGTTGCAATGTGTGGTGCCTGAACTTCGATTTGAGCTCCGCCAGTGTGAGACTCTGCGGCTCCAGGCATGATTCGCCTGCGATCTGAAGTGTCCAGTGATCAGGATCGATGCCTTCTGTCGCCGGCACAATACCGTTATTACGAACGAACAGCCGCTCTGCCGGTGTAACTGCATCATCCAGCAGGTGGGCCGGCGTTTCCGCGTTGATCGGCCGGTCGTTGAGGACGATCAACCCGGACTTGCCCTGTATCTCGAACGGCGTATCAGTGTTGGCCAGCGCAGCCGGCATCAGGCCGCCAGGCATGAATCTCGCGAATGGAATCGAGGCGCCCAGCGCTGTCGCCATTGCTGCGAGCCCGCTGCCTTTGATGAAACCGCGGCGCGACACGCCGCTTGTCTGCCTGTCCCGGAGTAATTCGTCGGCTCTCACAGGGTCCGTGGCGTACAGGCTGTGAATGCCTTCTTCTTTTTTCATTTTTTGCCCTCGTATCGTGACGCAGCGCTCGAGATGAAGGCCTGCAACACATTGCTCAGAACACTCTGCAATCGCGATGCACGTTCGTCGTCGAATCTGCATGACTCCTCGATCATGTAACTCCGCTGGGCGAGTTCGAGCTGTATCGCATGCACGTCGTTAGAGGGCTCGCCATACTGCCTAGTGATGTAGCCGCCTTTGAAACGCCCGTCAAGTACCATCGAAAAACTTTCGCCGACTTCTGCTTCGGTAATCACTGCCTCGATCATGTCGTTCGCACAACTCCGGCCATCGTTCGTACCGAAGTTCAGTTCCGGCAATTCACCATCGAAAAGCAAGGGGACCTTACTCGGGATCGAGTGTGCGTCCCACAGCAACGCGTAACCGTAATTTTCTTTGATGTTCTTCAACGAGGACGCAATCCTGTCATGGTAGGGGCGCCAGTAGTTTGCTATGCGATCCCTTTGTTCATCGGCGCTGGCATTTTCTCGCGGAAGATAGATGTCCTGACCATCAAACGTCTGCTCCGGGCAGAGCCCGGTGACGAACTGGTTTTTGTAGAGGGCTTCGTCGGAATGCGAGCGGTTCAGGTCGACGACATACCGCGAATAATTCGCCGCAATCACGCTGGCCCCCAAGGCCTTCGAGAACTCGTAAAGCCTGCATACGTGCCAGTCCGTGTCGGGGAGTTCGCGTGCGTGCCCGGTCATTCGCTCCGCTAGTGCCGGCGGCAGGGCTCGCCCGTCGTGCGGAATACTGATCAGTAACGGCCTCGTACCGGCATGATATTCGAAGCACCCGGTCACGCTTTCGCGCTCGGCAGGATCGACTCAGCAAGGCTGTAAAAGGATCCCCGGTTGATGATCGCAGCGAGTTCCGCAAATTCGTCCGACATCGACCGATCCTCGGTATAAGCTGGTGAAACCTGCCGGATATCGCTGATAACCGATTCAAGCACTTCGGAACTATTTTGCGGATGATGGAACTCGACACCCTGTGCCGCAGCCAGCAATTCGATCGCGACGATATGCGCAACATTATCGAGCATCGTGTGCAAGCGCATCGCAGCAAACGTCGCCATGCTCACATGGTCTTCCTGATTCGCAGAAGTCGGGATGTTGTCGACGCATGCAGGATGGGCAAGTGACTTGTTTTCAGAGGCCAGCGCCGCTGCCGTGACCTGCGCCATCATGAATCCGGAATTCAGGCCGCTTTCCTTCACCAGGAACGCCGGCAGCCCGCTCAGGTGTGAGTCGATAAGCAACGCTATGCGCCGCTCCGACATGGAGCCGATTTCTGCAATCGCGAGCGCGAGATAGTCCGCGGCCAGCGCTACCGGTTCCGCGTGAAAGTTACCACCCGACAAAACGGCCTGCGAATCTGCGAATACCAGTGGATTATCCGTAACCGCGTTTGCCTCGATTTCAAGAACCGTACAAACGTGTCGCAATACGTCGAGGCAGGCGCCAGCGACCTGCGGCTGGCAACGAATCGAGTATGGGTCCTGCACTCGGCCACAATCGATATGGGAGGCGCGAATTTCACTGCCTTTCATCAAGCCCCTTAATACTTTCGCAACATCTGTCTGCCCGGCGTGCCCGCGCGCGAACTGGATGCGCTCATCAAACGGCGTATCGCTGCCTTTGATTGCGTCGGTAGACAATGCGCCGGCGGCCAACGCGGCGGCAAGAATATTTTCGGTGCGAAAAACCGCGCTTAGCGCCAGCGCCGTGGAGACCTGGGTGCCGTTTAACAGCGCCAGACCCTCCTTGGGCGCAAGCGATAAAGGCTCGAGGGCGGCAGCCTCCAATGCTTCCAGAGCCGGGACAATGGCGCCATTGACGGAGGTAGCGCCCTCGCCGATCAGGACACAGGCCAAATGCGCCAGCGGTGCGAGGTCGCCGGAGGCGCCGACAGATCCTTTGGCAGGGATGCAGGGGTAGATCTCCTTGTTAATCAGGTCGCACAGTCTCTCGACCAGCGCCAGGCGCACGCCCGAGCAGCCCTGGGCCAGGGCGATCACCTTCATGATCATGATCAGGCGCACGCAACTATCGGGAAGGTCTTCACCTACGCCAACCGCATGTGAGCGCACCAGGTTTTTTTGCAGATGAGCCAGCTCATCGTCGCTGACTCGAACCTGCGCCAACTGACCGAATCCCGTATTCACGCCATAGACCTGTTCGCCACCGGCCAGCACCGAAACAATATGCGCGTTCGACGCAGAGATGCGTTGTGCCGCCGATTTGCCGATGGTCACACTCGTCGGTGATTGCCAGGCGGCACGCAGATCCGCCAGCGAGATTATTTGACCGTCGATATGAAATTTCATCATCCGTTCCTTGTTGGACCACTGGTCAGGAGTTTGGAGCAATCATCGGCAGGTTCAGGCCGTGCTCCTTCGCACAGTTGATGGCTTCTTCGTAACCCGCATCGGCATGACGCATCACGCCACTTGCCGGATCGTTCCACAGCACCCGGCTGATTCTTGCATCAGCTTCCACACTGCCATCGCAGACGATGACCAGGCCGGCGTGTTGCGAATACCCCATGCCGACGCCACCGCCGTGGTGCAGCGATACCCAGGTCGCGCCACTGGCCGTGTTCAGCAACGCATTCAGCATCGGCCAATCGGAAACTGCGT
>JAZFPY010000198.1:0-7859 GCA_036444875.1 Woeseiaceae bacterium
GGTGAACTCGGCCCGGTGTACGGCGTACAGTGGCGCAACTGGCCGGCACCGGACGGCGGAACTATCGATCAGATCAGTCAGGTTGTTGAGGCCTTACGCGAAAATCCCGATTCGCGTCGAATACTGGTTTGCGCCTGGAATGTCGCCGAACTGCCGAACATGGCGCTGCCTCCCTGCCACTGCCTGTTTCAGTTTTACGTTGCCGATGGCAAACTCTCCTGCCAGTTGTATCAGCGTAGTGCAGATATTTTCCTCGGCGTGCCATTCAACATCGCGTCCTATGCATTGCTAACACACATGCTTGCTCAGCAATCGGAGCTAAGCGTCGGTGAGTTCATCTGGACCGGCGGGGACTGCCACCTTTATCTCAATCACCTGGATCAGGTAGACGAACAACTGCAACGTGAGCCGCTGGCACTTCCGCGTCTGGCGATCAAACGCCGACCAGAAAGCATATTCGACTACCGGTTTGAGGATTTCGAGATCCTGAACTACGAAAGTCATCCACATATTCGTGCCGCCGTCGCCGTCTGATCTGTGAAGATAAGCATCATCGTTGCAGCCGCGACGAACAATGTAATTGGCCGCGACGGCGAGCTTCCGTGGCGTTTGCCCGAAGACCTGAAGCGATTCAAGCGGCTGACAATCGGCAAGCCTGTCATCATGGGGCGCCTGACTTACGAATCGATCGGCAAGCCGCTGCCGGCCCGAAGGAATATCGTCCTAAGCGCCCGCAAGGGGCTGAATATTGATGGCTGCGAGGTTGTGGACACGCCGGATGCCGCGATACGGCTGGCAGGCGATGCTGAAGAAGTGATGGTCATCGGTGGTGGTGGCGTCTACGCTCAGATATTGCCGATGGCTGACCGCATATACATGACGCGGATAAACGCCACGTTCGATGGCGACACATTCTTTCCGGAGCTCAACGATGACGAATGGCGGGTCGTTGATTGCGTGGATTTTCCTGAGGACGAGTCCCGGCAATTCGGCTTCTCGTTTGTAACGCTGGATCGCGTCTGAGTGTCCAGCCCGAATCAGTTCCTCAAAAAGACTCGGCTTCATTGACTACGGCAGTTCGCCTTGTTATTTGTTGCGGCATACCACCTGCGTGACTTTTGGACGTTTGCCAAGTTGCACGGCTGTGAGCTGACGGCCCCATACGCAACCGGTATCAACGCAGATCAGGTCCGGATTAATAATCAAGCCAAGAGCGGACCAGTGACCGAAAACGATTCGCGTGCCTTTCCAGGCTGCATCCTTGGCTTCGAACCAGGTAATAAGGCCTTTTCTTGCATCGGCCGGCGGTCCTTTGTGTTCGAAATCCAGCCGGCCCTTTTTGTCAACCATGCGAATACGCGTCAGGCAGTTCACGATGAAACGCAGCCTCTTGTATCCGCGAAGATCACCTGACCATCGGTCCGGCGAATCGCCGTATAACTTCGCCAGGAATTTCACGTATGCCTTGCCTCGCAGTTTGGATTCGACCTCAGCCGCACGCGCGAGAGTTTTCTTGATGCTCCATTGTGGGGGAAGCCCGGCATGTACGAGTAGCGTATTCAGTCTCTTGCTGTGGTGGGCGAGTGGCCGGCGACGCAACCAGTCGATCAGTTCGTCACAGTCGTCCGCATCCAGGATTCTGGCAAGCGACCCGAACCTGTCTGTGGAATCGCCTACTCCGTGTGCAACCGCAAGCAAATGCAGATCATGGTTGCCCAGCACCACTTTGGCAGAGCGGCCGAGGCTGCGAACGAAGCGTACGGTCTTCAGGGACTTCGGTCCACGGTTGACAAGGTCCCCTGTCAGCCACAGCCGGTCTTCATCAGGGTCAAATTTCAGTTTGTCGAGCAGGCGCCGGAACGGGTCGTAACAGCCCTGCAGATCGCCTATCGCATAAATCGCCATCTGCTTCAGCCCTGAAGTTGTATCAGTTGAAATAGACGATCAAAGGCCAGGTGAGAGCAATTCAACTGCTGCAACATTCGGGCTAGTGAAGAACCCCGGGCATGGCCAGCGTGAAAGGAGGGATGCGCGCATCGAAGCTTTTACCGTTGTCCGCTTCCATTCGATAACTGCCTTGCATGGAGCCAACAGGCGTTTCGAGGACTGCGCCGCTCGAATAACGGAATATCTCGCCCGGATTCAGATGCGGCTGTTCGCCGACAACACCGTCGCCGCGCACTTCCTGAACCTTGCCATTGGCATCAGTGATAACCCAGTGTCGGCTCAACAATCGGGCCGGCACGTCGCCGAGGTTGGCAATAGTAATCGTGTAGGAAAATACGTAACGGCTATCATCCGGTTCGGATTGTTCATGGACGTAGTCCGTTGCGACTTCGATACTGATTTCGCAGTTTTTCATATCCATTAGTCACCGCATTTTCGTCGGACCAGCGCCCGGATGCACACATTCTAACGCAAGATTGATGAGCATGTGCATCACACCGGAGCAATGTGCAGGCTAGCTCCGGGCTAGATGATTTGCGAGGGTGACATAATTCGTGATCGTTGCCTGCTCGGGCCTCGATGCCGGGTCCATCCCGGCAGCGATGAGATCTTCCTCCGTTGCACTGGCTCTTAGCGCATTACGCAGCGTCTTTCGGCGCTGACTGAATGCTTCTGCAACGATGCCGGACAGTTTTTCGTGGTCTGTGATCGCATAAGCGTCGTCCGGCAGCGGGCGTAATCGAACAATTGACGACGTAACTTTGGGTTGTGGACTGAATGCGGTCGCCGGCACATCGAACAGCGGCTCAATCTCCATGTAACAACCGAGCATGATGCTCAACCGGCCATAGGTCTTGTTACCCGGTGGCGCAGCCATTCGGTCGACAACTTCCTTTTGCAGCATGAAATGCATATCCCTTATTACATGTCTGCACTCTGTGAGCCGGAAAAGCAAAGGTGTCGAAATGTTGTATGGCAGGTTACCGACGATACGGAGATCGTTCCCCAGGCTGGAGAAGTTAAAGCTGAGGGCATCTGCTTCGTGAATCGTTACGTTTGGCTGCATCGCGAATTGTTGCTTGAGCGCCGCCGCCAGATCGCGGTCAAACTCTATGGCATAAAACACGCCGGCGAGTTTTGCCAGTGGTTCGGTGATTGCTGCCTGGCCCGGACCGATCTCGACGATTGTCTCGGTGCTTTGCGGCTGAATAGCTGCGACGATTTTGTCGATCGTAGTCTGATCGGTTAGAAAATGCTGGCCGAATCGCTTGCGCGGCCGGTGCGCACGGCTCATACGCCGGCCAACTTTACAGCCAGTTCAACCGCCGCGATCATGCTACCGGTATCGGCCTTGCCGGTGCCGGCAATATCGAGTGCCGTACCGTGATCGACAGACGTCCGAATCATCGGCAGGCCGAGAGTGACGTTGACAGCTTTGCCGAATCCGGCGAATTTCAAAACGGGCAGACCCTGGTCATGGTACATCGCGAGTACAGCGTCGGCATGGCCTGCGGCGGGTGTAAACGCCGTATCCGCCGGTAGCGGGCCCCGAATGATCATGCCCCGCTGTTGATATTCAACAATGACCGGTTCGATGACCGCGGCATCCTCTGTACCCAGATGACCGCTTTCGCCGGCGTGCGGGTTAAGTCCGCAAACGACGATCTCGGGATCAGATATATCGAACTTCGCAATGAGGTCGGCGTGCAGGACTTCGATCACCTGACGAAGCCTGTCCTTTGTCAGATAGTCCGGGACCTGACGGAGTGGCATGTGCGTGCTGGCAAGTGCCACCCGCATGGCATCCGTAACAAGCAACATAACCGGTGTTTGAGTTGACGTCAGCTCCGCCAGGTACTCTGTGTGGCCGGTGAACGAAATTCCGGCATCGTTGATCGTGCTCTTTTGCAGTGGTGCCGTAACCAGTCCTGAGAATTCTCCATTGATACAGCCCTCGACGGCACGTTTCAGTCCGTCCAGTAGGGATTGCGCGTTGGCGGGATCGGGCGTGCCGCAAACTGCAGCATTGACAAGGGGTTGCCGCAGCACTCTGAGATAGTGATTTGTTGCGCTTTCATTTTTTTCACCACCACTCAGAACAGCAACGTCAACACCGAGCTGGCGCGCTCTCGATTCAAGAATCTCGGGGTCAGCAATGACGACTACCCGGTCCGACCACTCTGTCTGTGCCAGTGCGAGACACAAATCAGGCCCGATGCCCGCGGGCTCTCCCGCAGTGATTACGAGAGGATTGCGATTTGTTGATGTCACGGGCTTGGGTCGGTCGCAGATGTGAACTCTGCGGTTTAGTTGTTACATGCGTATGTCTACGAATGCTTCGTCCCGAATTCGCCGCACCCAGAGTTGTTCTTCCTCTGTCAGCTTGCTGTTTCTCACGCGCTGTATGCAACCGGTTTCCTTGAGCTCTTCCGTGTTGTCATATATGCGACGGTCCATTACTTCGATAATATGCCAGCCGAATCGTGTCTGGAATGGCTCGCTCACTACGCCAATCTCCGCTTTGTTGGCCATCGCCTCGAATTCGGGTACATACGTGCCGGGACCTCTCCAGCCCATTTCCCCGGCTTCGTTCGCCGAACCGGGGTCGTCGGAAAGCAGTTTCGCAATCTCGCCGAAATCTTCGCCGGCGTTGATCTGCAAAACTGCTTCCTCCAGCTGTTGTTTGGCGGTTTCGTTGTCGATTATTTCATCTGGCGTAATCAGGATATGGCGGATTCTCATCTGCTCGACTTCGCTGCGCTGATTTGAGCCGCGAAGCTCATTGACCTTGACGATGTGATAGCCACTGATTGCCCGAATCGGATTCGAAAAGTCACCGGCTTCCATCGGGCCGACGACGTCGGAGAATATGGTCGGTAGCTGATCGCCTTTACGCCATCCGAGCCTGCCGCCGTCAAGTCCGGTTTGACTGTCGGAATAACGAATCGCCAATTCGGCAAAGTCGGAACCGTCCTGAAGCTGCTTGTACACGTAGTTCGCTTCGGTTTCCGCCTCCGCCAGCTCGTCGGCAGTCGCGGATTCTGGAATCGAAATCAGGATATGTGACAGGTTGTATTCTGAATTAACAACGACGTTGTCTTCAAGATCGTCAAGGCATTGATATATCTCACGCGGCGAAACCGATATGCGTCCGATTACGTCCATGCGCCTCAATTGGTCGAGGATCAATTGCTCGCGCATCTCACGACGATAGACAGCATATGAAATGTCCTCTTCAGCGAGAAGGCGGGGCATATCTTCAAATGCAATTTCGTTTTGCTCTGCAACTCCGGCGATAGACTGGTTTAGCATCTGGTCCGATACCTGGATACCGATCCGTTCGGCACGTTGCAGCTGAATTCGCTTTACGATGAGGCTTTCAAGCACCTGTTCCTGCAGGATGTTCGGCGGTGGAAGCTGCATGTCCTGCTCCCGTGCACGCTTTGTGATCGTCTCCGTTTGCAGCTGTACCTCGCTTTTCAAAACGACGCCTTCGTTGACGATGGCAGCGATGCCATCCAGCATGTCGCCGGTCGTCGAGAGCTCGTCCGCGGAGGCGGGTATCGCGCAGGGCAGGAGAGCCGAGATTGTATATAAATATTTGATTTTATTCATAGATTCTTAGTAGCGGTCACTCGAATAGCCAAGAATACCATTTTCCAAAAGCCGGTCAGCTTTGGTGCCCAGGTTGGCCATTCCCTTAAGGACCAATTGTAGACCGAAAGATGAATCCCGCGTTCCATCGCGGGTACTGATATGGCGGCGCGTCACCAGCCGCAAACCCCAGCAACAACTTTCGTATTCAATGCCGAAGAGTTGCTCCAGCACCTCATTATCGCGAAAAGAATAATTGTATCTGCCGACGAAATTCCAGCTTTTCGAGACCGGCCATGACCAGGACACGTCACCCTGCTCAAGTGATTCTTTGCGGAAGCGATAGGCGAGATTCAGGATCTTATTACTTTGCGGCCGGTACTGAATCCTGGCTTCCGATTGCGTTGTGCCGCTGTTTCCGGTGCCCCACTGGTAGCCCAGGTCGAAGTTAAGGTTTTCGTATAAAAGAAATCGGACCTCGGCAATATAGTCGGAAGATTCACTGGACGATAAGGGCTGACCGGGCAGTGACACCCCCTGTTCGCTCAGGTACAGAGCCTGGCCTATTGTCGCAGTAACGACTTCCCTGCCGGTGGAGATATCCAGAATTCGAGACGTGATGCCGATGCTGAGCTGGTCGGTATCGGCGATGCGATCAACACCGAGAAAACGATTCTTTCGATACAGCTGCACGAAATTAAGGTCCGGCATAATCGTGTCAAATACTGGAAGGCCCGATTGCTCACGATGGGGAATGTGAACATACAAGATTCTCGGCTCGAGAGTCTGAGTCCGTCCACGCGACGAGCGCATCGTTCGCTCGAGAATCATGCCGGTGTCCAGGCTGGTGATCGGCAGGGTGCGGGTTGGGTCTTTGGGCTGCCCGGGCGCGACGTCGTTGAGTTCGTAGCGCGTATATTCGAGGATGACGCTTGGCGTAACAAACCAGCCGGCGTCCTCTACGGGTAGTTCAATCTGTGGTGCCGCATCGAGGCGCCAACCGGTTACGCCGACATCCCGATCAAAATAAACAAGCTCTCCATCGAATCCGTACCGCAGGCCGAGTGGCTGATCCGGCCATGATCCTTTGACGAGAACCTGCGGCAGGCGCCGGTACGGTTCGTCTGCCGGCAGGATTGCCTCATCAATTGTCTGGTATTCCTGAATTCTGGCAAATACAGACCAGTGCTCGCCGTAGTGATCGAACAGCACACTTCGATTCAGGTGTGTGATGCTCGATATGCTCAAGCTGCCGCCCAGGTCTTCGAAGTACCTGCTATCGGAGACGTCGCGGTAGTCGATAAGGTTTCGCCAACCGTTCGAAAATAGCGTTCTGTGTTTAACGTCCAGCAAATGACGATCTGCATCGACCAGACTGTCATCGGGCAGATAATCGACCCGCAAAACACCATCGTGACGCTCCGTCAGGTATCGAAACTCGGTTTGCAGCTGCAGACCGCGGTCGGTCAGAATTCGCGGTGTCAATGTTGCATCGTAATTCGGCGCGATGTTCCAGTAATAGGGGACGCTTATCGCGCGACCACTTCGGCCCACGCTGCCGAACTCCGGCGTCAGAATTCCGGACTTGCGTGCGTCGCCGAGCGGAAACGAAAAATAAGGCGCATACAGAATCGGCACACCCTGAAATCTCAGTACGACGTTCCTGGCCGTCCCGGTACCACTTGCAGTATCGAGGTCGATATCCGCCGCTTTGAGTAACCAGTCGTTCGAACCCGGCGGGCAGGTCGTGTAGGTCACATCGTCGAGTTCGAGCCGGCCCTGCTGGTTTATTTCGAGTGCGCTGGCCTCGCCCCTTGCGGCGCCGCCTGAGAGAGTGAATTCGGCACCTTCGAACCGGATGCGCCCGGAAGAATAGGAAAATTCGGCCGAGTCACTATTAATCCGTGTGCTCGGGTCTTCGTATCGCACGCCGCCTTCCAGGTGCAAGGTCATGGTTTCGGCGTCAAAATTTGCGCTCTCCGCGCCGGCGAGCCGTTCGCCCTGTTGCACCAGCACGCCGCCTGACATGGTGGCACTCGGTTTCTCGCCCAGTTGTGCTGCGAACTGCCCCGCTTCGAACTGAATTGTCTTTGCATCACCAGCATCAAGATCGCCGAACAAGGCCCTGTCCAGGCTGTCGCCGACATCGGCAACCGCGCACTGAAGCTCCTGTTGCGAGTGGGCAGGCGCACAGGCCAGCACAATGAGCAGGCCGGCAATTGGAAAATGAAGTCGATTCAAGATTGCGGCAGAACTATCTGACAAAAGGTAACGGCTACAGGATGTTATCGAGAAAAGATGTTATCAGTTATTGCGAT
>JAZFPY010000199.1:0-2889 GCA_036444875.1 Woeseiaceae bacterium
CACTTTGATGCCGTTTAGGGGAGGAGGAGTCCATACCATTGGTTTCAGGCGGAAAGCGGACGTTCAGGCCAGCCCATTTCGGACCCGCCTCGATGTCTGATCTGGGTCGAAAGCAGCCTTAATTGGATGAGGTCTTGACGTTGATAGCGGCGAGAATCCGTCCGATGACTTCGTTCATGTATTCAGTCTGGCCACCGTGGCTGGGACCCAGGCGGACGACTACCATGTCTGCAGAAGGAATGACGACAGTCAATTGGCCCATTGCTCCCGCCGGCCAAAAGGCATCGAGGGGAACCTGGTCCATTCGTCCGCCCCGATTGAGCCAGAACAGACCGCCATAACCGAGCGTGGGGTCGCCCGGTGCGGGACTACTTACGAAGTCGACCCATCCATCTGGCAGGACACGTTCACCCTCAAATACACCATCCCACAGATGCAACAATCCAAAGCGCGCCCAATCCCATGCGCTGCCGTAATCGTATCCGGTCATGATGAAATTGCCCCAGGCATCGGTCTCCAGCACGAAATTGCGAGCGCCAATGCGATCGAACAGCGCATTCTGTGGAAACTGCAGGTAGTCCTCTCCTCTCGCCTCCACTGTACGGCGAATGATCAGGCCGAGTGTTAAGGGATCGGAGTTGCGATAGCGGAATTGGGAGCCTGGCGGGAGCTCGAGCGGTTGATTCACTGCGTGTTCGAATACATTGATGCCGTCAAAGTAAATTCGAAGATGCTCGTTCGATGCAGTCCATCCGTCCGGTCGATCACGCCCAAAGTTTGTGAACTCCAGGCCACTGCTCATGTTCAGCAGATCCCGCACTTTGATTTGCCGACGTGGATCCTCAGGCCCCTGCCATTCCGCGACGGGCGCGGGATCATCCAGGGAAATCTCACCCTGCTTAACCAAGACTCCGATCAGCGCCGCGGTGATGCTTTTGCCCTGCGACCAACTGATCTGCGGCGTATCCTTGGTGAATCCACCGGCATATTGTTCGCCGATGATCTTTCCGCGATACACGACCACGAGGGCGCGCGTATTCTGGCCGTCGCGTGAGATCGCCCAGTCCAGTGCGCCGCTGAGCTCGCGCTGATCGACCTCCGCAAATGTCGCGTGTGCCTCCAGGTCGCCGAGCGGCCAGGCTTGCGTCGCAGGATCTGGAAGCGCCGATTTGATCTTGACGGGTTCGAAGAAGATTCTATCCGCACCGGTAGGCAGGATCGTGCACCCCTGGTCGCCGTGATACCGCGCCTTGCGGTCGGGTTCGACACCGGGCGCCGATACGGTGACACTCCTGTCTCGACTGTCGACTGTAAACCCAAAGCTTTCGTCCCAGGCGAAACGTGTGAACGGCGCGATATCTTCCGCCAGGATTCTTTCGGCAGATCGCTTGTTCCGTCTACCCACCACATAGAGTCCCGAGCAAAAATGGTGCGCTGCCATTGCAGCGATATGGGCTTTGGCCTCGACAGTACGTGGCTGGCTCACCTCGGCAGCATTGGCGATTGCGCCCAGCAACATTGTGGCTGTTGCCACTACAAGTCTTTGTCGCGCAACACACATGGCGAAATCCCCCGTCTTCAGATACGCACAAATGGACTAGCCCATCTGTTTGCAGCCGTTCGCACCAAGTCGATAGCGGCCGCTTACGTCAAGTGTAGTCGAACGGCAGTGTTTGGGCGGACAGCGGATGCCTCAGGCTGGTCAATGTTGCGAAATCTTGGGGATATTTCGGAATGTCCGCTTTTCCCGAAAGCGGCCGTTCAGATCGGCAGAAATTGGGTGAAATTAGGGTCCGCTTTCGGCCAGAAGCGGACATGGTGATTGCGGCTCTTGAGCACTGTCTCCCGAAGGCATTTGGGCATCTTTAAGCAGCTGTTTTTACTAGGCTAGCTGGAGACGCCCGTGGATGTAGGTTCCTAACAAGTTACAACGACCCCGGATTGATTCCGGACAGATGTATCAATTATTTTCTTACTGATAGTTGCGCAGGTCCGACCCCTATGCCTATGCTTTCGAAGAGTCGATCTATATTCCGTGACCACGTCTGAGACGGGGGAGGTGTGAGGTGAAGAGTTTTTTCGTTGCGTTTCTGGGGGCCCTGCTTGCGATCATCGTACTGGTATTGCTCGTCGGCAGTATCGGAGGTTATATGGCGGGCAAGCAACCCGCGATCGAAGACCGTTCCTGGCTGATCGTCGAAATGTACGGAGACCTGCTGGAGTATGACCCCCCGGGCGGGATCATGAGCCAGCTCGTCGACAGTGATGTCGAGACACTGCAACGTATCCTGGATAACCTGGAGAAGGCCGCAGTGGACGACCGGATCGAAGGCGTGATCTTCAAAGTCGCGGCAGGCAACTCGGTGGGAACCGCGATGCTCCAGGAGATCCGAGGAGCAATCAGGCGCGTGCAAGACACGGACAAGAAGGTCCTAGTCTGGGCCGAGTCCTTCGATCGGCAAGACTATCTGTTACTCGCCGCTTGCGACGAGGTGCTCGTGCCTCCCACGGCATACATCGGGTTTACCGGCTTCTCCAGCGAAACCTTACACGTGAAGAGAGCCTTCGATAAGCTGGGAATCAAGCCGAACATCCACAAGATCAAGGACTACAAGTCCGCGGCCGAGACGGTCATTCGCGAGGACATGTCAGAGCCGGCGCGGGAGATGCGCGGATGGATCATGGACGAGATGTGGGAGACGCTCCTCGAGACGCTGGCGGCGGATCGCGGGTTTGACGAGGAGAAGATCGTCGAGCTGATGCAACACGCCTATTTCACCGCCGACGAAGCACTAGACAGTGGTCTGATCGACCGCATAGCCTACTGGGACGAGCTGGAAACGGAGCTCAAGGGCGCAGATGAGGATGCGCTGCGCTCAGTGTCGCAGG
>JAZFPY010000200.1:0-2173 GCA_036444875.1 Woeseiaceae bacterium
GGACGGTCGTGTTGCCGCTTTGCGTTTGCCGGGCGGCGGCAAACTCAGCCGGAAAGAGATCGACGATTATGCGGACTTCGTCGGCCATTATGGCGCCAGGGGTCTCGCGTATATCAAAGTGAACGATGCGTCCAAAGGTCGTGATGGTCTGCAGTCGCCCATTCTCAAATTTCTCCCGGACGACGCTGTCGTCGGAATAATGGAGCGTACCGGGGCACAAAACGGCGATCTTGTTTTCTTTGGGGCTGACAAAGCGCACATTGTGAACGATGCGCTGGGCGCGTTAATCGTGAAGCTTGGCGAGGACCACGGTCTTGTTGCCGAGGGCTGGCAGCCTTTATGGGTCGTCGAATTTCCGATGTTCGAGAAAGATCAGCAGACCGGGCGTTGGAACGCATTGCATCATCCGTTTACATCGCCCGCTACCGATGATCCTGAAGAACTGAAGGCCAACGCTGGAACTATGTTGTCACGCGCTTACGACATGGTGTTGAACGGATCTGAAATAGGTGGAGGCTCGATTCGAATTCACAGTAAAGCGATGCAGGCGGCAGTGTTCGGGCTCCTCGATATCAGCGATGAGGAGGCAGAGGAGAAATTCGGATTCCTTCTGAATGCGCTGGAATATGGCTGTCCGCCGCACGGTGGGATCGCATTCGGCCTCGATCGAATCGTCATGTTGATGGCCGGCGCGGAGAGCATTCGTGACGTCATTGCGTTCCCGAAAACACAAACGGCCAGTTGCCCGCTGACCAACGCGCCGAGTGAAGTGTCCACTGAGCAGCTCAAGGAAACCGGTATTCGGTTGCGGACCCCTCGCAGCGGATGACCAGCCCGAATATTGCACGCCAGCCCGGACCGCCATATCGTCGACCGATTTCCGTGCTAGTCGTTGTTTTTACTGACGATTCACAGGTTCTCTTGCTCAGAAGACACCAGCCGTTCGATTTCTGGCAATCTGTAACAGGCAGCCTCAACAATGATGAATCCCATGCGGACGCGGCGGCGCGGGAGCTGCAGGAGGAAACCGGGCTCATCGAGGAGGGCGAGCTGAGTTACAGTGAGGTAAGCCGGCAGTTCGTGATCGATCCGCGCTGGCGTGACCGATTTGCGCCCGCTGTCGTCGAAAATGTCGAATTCGAATGGCGCTACAGGCTGCGGGCAGTCAGCGATATCAAACTGAACAAAGAAGAGCATTCCGAATATCGATGGCTACCGATTGACGAGGCGATCGAAACTGCCTGGTCCTGGACCAATCGGGATGCCATAAAGCAGCTAAAGGCTGATCTCGGTTGAGCGCGGTGAAGACAGTAGTGTGTCTTCACGGCGTCTGGATGCCGGGTGGCATCATGATGTTGGTGAAGCGCCGGCTGGAAAGTGAATATCAGTATCGCGCGCATTTGTTCAGTTATCCGTCCATCCGCGGCACGCTTGACGAGAATGCCCGTTCTCTCGCTGGCTTCATCGCAGAGCAGGAGCTTGACCAGGTTCACCTGGTCGGTCACAGCCTGGGTGGCGTCGTCGCACTCCGCATGCTTGCGCTGAAGCCGGATGTCCCGGTGCACCGCGTGGTTTGCCTCGGCTCCCCGCTATGCGGTTCGCGGGCGGCATCACTCCTGACCCAGACGGAATGGGGTAACACGATACTGGGTAAGTCTGTTACGGCTGGCGTGGTCGACGACGCGGCCAATCAATGGGCCCGGGAAGTCTGCGAATCTCGTGATATAGGGGTCATCGCGGGAACGGTGCCGATAGGCATGGGGCGGCTTGTCACTGCCTTCGATGAAGACAACGATGGAACAGTTGCGGTTTCCGAAACGCGTCTGCCCGGGGTGAAAGATCACCTTTGCATGCCGGTGAATCACAAAGGCCTCGTTATCTCGAAAGACGTCACCGATCAGGCTGCGGCATTCCTCAAACGTGGTGAGTTCCTGCGCGACACGTAGGAGAGTGGCACCTACGACAATTTCTTGAGCTTGTAAATCGCGTCCAGCGCATCTCTGGGCGTCAGCGAATCCGGATCAATATCCGCCAACTCGTCACGCAACGCGTCGTCTTCCCTGGCTGGGGTGAGCGGCAGTTGCGCCTGTGGGCTCTCATTGTGACTAAGCTGTTGGGCTTCCAGCGTGACCATGTATTCCCTGGCACGTTTGATGACCTGCGGTGGCACTCC
>JAZFPY010000201.1:0-2002 GCA_036444875.1 Woeseiaceae bacterium
GCATCTCATAACAGGTTAGACGGACCAAGATCTGTATTGGGAGTTCTTATGTCTTTGATTCGCGTGTCAGCGGATAACCCGGCGGCGTTGCTGGCGGCGGCCGTTCTTCTGTTTGTGCTTGGGGTGGTGGGGATTGCGTCCTTGCCGATTCAGATGCTGCCGAACCTCGAGTATCCGGAGATCAATATCAATACGTCGTGGCGGAATGCTGCGCCGCAGGAAGTCGAGGCCAGTATTGTGGAGCCGCAGGAGGCTGCTTTGCGTCAGGTACCTGGGGTCGTGGAGATGTCTTCGGATGTCAGCTCGGGGAATGGCAATGTGCATCTTCGCTTTGATATCGGCTCGGATCTTCAGCAGGGGATGCTGGATGTGCTGAATGCGTTGAATCAGGCTGAGCCGCCTCCTCCCGACGCCGAGGAGCCACAGATCCAGGTGGGTGGCTGGGACTTTCCTGTAGCAACCTTACTTGTGCACCCGTTGGTACCTACTCCCGGTGTGGATGTCACTGATTTTCAACGAGTTATTGATACCGAGGTAGAGCCACGCATTCTGGCGATAGAGGGCGTGCAGAGGGTCAATCTTGAGAGCGAGAGAGACCCACTCGTGCTGATCGAGTTCGATCCGTATCGGGCCGCGGCGCTTGGGGTGCAGGTATCGGATATTGCCAATACGGTTCGGCGGGCTGTTGATACGACCGGCGGCCTTGCGACTGTTGGGCGCCGGCAATACACGGTGCGGTTTCTGGGCGGCTTTGATGTTGATGAGCTGGGCGATCTGATTGTTGCTCGACGGGGCAATGAGGCAGTGCGTTTGGGCGAAATCGCACAAATAACGACCGAGCTCTACCCGCGCAGCAGCTTTATCTATCGAACCGGCTATCCGGCCTACTACATCCGCGTACAGGGGAAGTATGGCGCCAATACGGTTGCCATCCTGGATGATATTAACGAGGCGATTGACGAACTGAATGCCGGGCCTCTGGCGGATGCTCAGCTGAAGATCGTGCTGAGTTTTGATGCGTCGGTACACATCCGGCGGGCCATTGCGCTGGTCAACGGCAACCTGATCCTCGGCGTTTTGCTCGCGCTCGGTGTGCTGTGGTGTTTCCTGCGTGGCTGGAAGGCGACGGCGTTGATCGCGCTGACGATACCGTTTTCCTTGTTGTCATCGCTGCTGGTACTGAATCTGTTCGGCCGAAGTCTGAACGTGGTATCGCTGGCGGGGCTGGCGTTCGCAGTGGGTCTGGTGCTCGATGCGGCAATTATCGTGCAGGAAAACATATTGAGGTTGCGGCAGGCAGGCATGCCGGCGGAGGAAGCGGCGCGTAAGGGGCCATCGCAGGTGGTCGGTGCCTTGTTTGCCTCGACGGTTACGAGTATCGCGATATTCCTGCCTATCCTGTTTATGAAGGGTCTGGAAGGCCAGTTGTTTGCCGATCTGGCGCTGACCTTGTCGGTTGCTGTGGCAATGTCGATGCTTACGGCGATTACGATCCTGCCGGTAGCCAGTAACTATTTTGAGAAAGGGCAGGTGATCGTTGATCGGCTGGGGGGCTTCTGGGACAGGATAACGGCGACGATCATCGAATGGACGAATACGCGAGAGCGCAGGATCGCATGGGTCGTGTCGTTGTTGGCAGTGCCTGCCTTTTTGACCTGGTTGCTTGCGCCTAAACTGGATTTTCTGCCGCAGGCGGACTCCGATGGCATCAATGTGTTCTTCAGCATGGCGGAAGGGATTCCTTTGCGGACTGTCGAAGAAGAACTGGTTGCTGAGGTTATTAAACGTTTTCAGCCGTATGTAGATGGTGAGAAAAGCCCCGGAATCCGGGGATACAACCTGGCTTCCTGGGGCTCGAACTCGACTGGCGCCTATATCTATCCGGAGGATCCGCGTGAGGCGCCGGAACTGATAAGGAAGCTCCGTGAAGAGATCCTCGTGGGACTGCCGGGCGCGAAGCCTTTTGTGTCACGGGCGTCATTGCTGAACATCGGCATATCCG
>JAZFPY010000202.1:0-3600 GCA_036444875.1 Woeseiaceae bacterium
CGGTGTAGCCGCCGATCTTTTTGAGGGCACTCGCGATGCCCTCGGACTGCCGCGTGAACTGTACAGCGGATGCATCGGCGAGAAACTCGCGCTGCCTCGAGACGGCTGCTTTAACCAGTCTTGCACAGAACAAACCGATCCAGCCGAGGACCGCAAGACCAAGACCAACAATCATGATTACCGGCGCGTTCCTGTTCCGCCGGCTGGACGCCAGCCCGGAGTAATAACCGCTACGCAATATAAGCCGGCCGATGATGCCAAGTACCATGATGCCGAACAGCACGCCCATCATGCGGATGTTCAGCCGCATGTCACCGTTAAGAATGTGACTGAACTCGTGCGCGATAACTCCCTGCAATTCGTCACGGTCGAGGATTTCCAGTGTTCCGCGCGTCACCGCAATGGCTGCGTCACCGGGTGTAAAACCGGCGGCAAACGCATTGATGCTCATCTCCTGTTCCAGAACATAGATTTCCGGAACCGGCACGCCCGACGCGATAGCCATTTCCTCGATGACGTTTCTCAAGCGTCGCCTAAGCGGGTCGTGAACGTCTGCGGGGACCAGGGTGCCGCCCATGTCGATGGCAACTCGCCCGCCGCCCGATGACAACCGAGCCGTTTTATAAACGGTCGCTCCGATGATGAGCAGGGTAGCAAGGATTGCAGTTGCAACAAGGATAGAGGGATCGGCAGGGCGCCCGGTCTCGCCGACCATGTGGAACGCGACGGCGACGACTAATGTTACGCCGGCGACAATCAGAGCGGTCGCGATAACATAGACGATCACCAGCCAGCGGGTTGAACGCCGGGCACGGTCTTGTGCATCAAAAAAATTCACGTTCTATCCAGTAGCAACTGTCCGACCGCCATGGTTGGCGGGAGTGTGCGGGTGTTGCAGGAGCATTCACCTGCCTGGCGGACGCCTGCTCAGGTGAACGCGACGTCCGGAACTTCACGCTTCTCTTCCGTCTGGATATCGAGAAAGCTTGCCAGTTCGAAGCGGAATGTGCCGGCGATGATGTTGTTGGGGAAATTCTCGGCTTTGTTGTTGTATGAGAGAACTGCATCGTTAAAGGCCTGGCGCGAGAACGCTACCTTGTTTTCGGTACTCGCCAGTTCCTCTTGCAACTGCATCATGTTTTGATTTGCTTTCAGATCAGGATAAGCTTCCGAAAGGGCAAAAAGACGTCCGAGCGCACCGCCAAGGAGGCCCTCGGCCGCACCGAGTTTCTTTATCGCGTCGGCGTTGGACGGGTCCGCCTTGGCAGCCTCGAGATTCGATACGGCAGTATTTCGGGCACTGATGACGGCGTCGAGCGTTTCGCGTTCATGCTTCATGTAGCCTTTGACGGCTTCGACGAGATTCGGAATCAGGTCGTAACGCCGGGTCAATTGCACGTCAATTTGCGCGAAACCGTTTTTGACGCGATTGCGAAAATTGACCAGACTATTGTAGATGCCAATTGCATAAAGGATTATCGCGACAATTATCGCGAGGAAAATTACGAATGAGGTCACAGTTCATCTCCCTGTTGAAGAAATGTTGCGGCAAGGATAAACCCTGGGTGACAGTAACACTAGCAACAGTTGTGGTAGCAATCTCAGTATTTTCAAGACCTTCGTTCGCGGAATGGCTTGGCGACACGCGCGCGATGATGGGAACGGAAGTCAGCGTGCACCTGTGGCACGAGAACGCCGAAGAAGGAATGAGCGTAGTCGAGGAAATCTTCACGGAGGTTGCACGCATCGAGGGATTGATGAGCACCTACATTGAGGGCAGCGAGATTTCGGAAATCAATCGCAGTGCGGCCAATGGGCCGGTCGCGGCTGGCGATGAACTGATCAACCTGATTCTCCGCTCACTCGATATCTCGGTGCTGACGCACGGTGCATTCGATATCACATACGAGAGCATCGGCCAGTATTACGATTTCAGGGAGCGACGACGGCCCGATGCGGTAACCATTCAGGAAGGGCTCGAGCGAATTGATTACCGCCTGGTCGAAGTTGACCGCCTTGAAGGCACGGTTCGATTTCTGGAGCCCGGCGTAAGAATCAATCTTGGCGGCATTGCCAAGGGCTACGCGGTCGAGCGAGCGGTCAACCTCCTGCGGAGCCGGGGAATCCATCATGCGATTGTGACGGCGGGCGGTGATTCGCGTTTGCTCGGCGATCGCCGCGGGCAACCGTTCATGGTTGGTATCCGGGATCCGAGAAACGAAGGTGAAGTCGTCCTGACGATGCCGCTTGAAGACGAGGCCATCTCCACGTCCGGGGACTACGAGCGATATTTCGAGGAAGACGGCACGCGCTATCACCACATCATTGAGCCGACGACCGGCGAGCCGGCCGGTGGTGTTCGCAGTGCCACGATTGTCGGTCCGGATGCGGTGCTAACTGACGCACTGTCGACGTCCGTCTTTGTCTTAGGGGTAGACGGTGGCCTGCGACTGATCGCAACGCTGCCTGATTACGAGGGAATCGTCATTGACACAGAAGGCCGGCTCTTTTACTCCGACGGATTACAGCCGCCCCAAGCTGAGCCCGACGAATAGTCTGATTCGACCTGTATTTCTGCCGGATTGTGGCAGGAACGCGATGCTTTCTGTCGCTGAAAACAGACGGATTTTCACTTTAAATTCAATCTCATAGGCTTATCATAAGCACTGGAGAGAAGGGCGACGGACCTCTGATTTTCCGGGCAAGTGGGGTCCACCCCCGTTTTCTGTGAATTTGGCCGATCCTGGCCGCAGTCAACAACGTAAAAAAGAGCGATTTTGTGTAGCCGGCGACGGCTGCTGCGGCTTGCTGTCCGGTCAGCAAATGAAGGCTTTTTCAGGGACGCAAAGCATGTTCAGACCGGACTGGCCAATTGTGACGATCATCACGGCCCCAGGCGGGGTCTGGCTGTCACCATGGATCACTGTAATAGAGGCGTCGATCGCCGCTTGTGGGCTGCGGCATCACCCGGCCGTTATGCGGTTTTCGGGTGATTTTGTGTCATTTGCCGGTCAGCGATTTCTCGGCCTGCGGGGCCTGGCCCCGGGCGGTCGCGTGAGCGTTTTCTGAGGAAGTGCTGCTGCGTATGAGTGGCTGACAAAAAGGGACGGGATGATGAAGGGACTAAGAATCATATTGCTAGTGTTATCCATCTTTATGGGCAGCAGCCTGGCTTCGTCGGGTCTTACCGGGCAGACGGCCCCCGATTTCGTATTGAAGAGTGCGACAGGCGAAAACCTTCGTCTGAGCGAATACCGGGGCGACGTTGTGATGATCAATTTCTGGGCGACCTGGTGCGGACCGTGTCGGCAGGAAATGCCATTGCTGGACGAACTCTACGGCCGGTACCAACGCGTCGGCTTCAATTTGCTCGGGGTCAACATCGACGACGATTCCCGTCGGGCAATGGCGATGGTCAATGAACTCGGCATTAGCTTCCCGGTGCTGTTCGATGAGGACAAGAAAGTCAGCAAACTCTACGAAGTAGAGGCCATGCCCTTAACCATATTGCTCGATCGTGAGGGCACGGTGCGTCACGTTCATCACGGCTACCAGCCGGGATACGAGCAGAAATACCTGAACGAGATTCGTTCATTGCTA
>JAZFPY010000203.1:0-2228 GCA_036444875.1 Woeseiaceae bacterium
AAAGCCGGCCAACAGTGAAACGAGTACCGCGAGACCAACGCCCGCCCACCACCCAGGATTGGGAAATGCGCTTGCGTGCATCTTATTCAAAGATCGGGGCAGAAATATCAATATTCCGCGGCTAAGGCGCCGCGGCTGGCAGGAGACAAGCGAAGGTTGATCAGGCGAACCGCGGAAAACAGAACGATCCAGATCCCCAGCATTAACGTTACACCCGAAACAGCGAACACCAGCAGGAACGGCCAGATGTTCAGCATCATTTCCTGGAAAGACCCGCCACTGTAGAAGCCTTTACCCAGGCCGGCGAGTATCAACGATACAAAGAATACGACCAGAGATACGTTCGCCATCCAGTAGCCAAATGTCACCTGTTTCGAGCAGCCGGAGTGCACTTCGACCGGCAGTTCTTCGCGGATAACGAAAAAGACCGATGCCAGCAGGATCATCGTATTGATTCCGATGGTGCTGCCCATCGCATGGGCGACCGTAATGTGCGTACCGTGCGTATAAAGATTCCAGGCCGGCACGGAAATGACCAGAGCGAGAATCAGATTGATAAAAATCCAGATGTCCGCTGCAAACAGGAAGCGGTAGGCATTGCAGTGCTTGTGAATCTGATAACTCGCAAGCGACGCACGCCAGTCCCACAGAATTTTGCCCAGCACCAGGAGTTCGGTCATGCTGACGGCATAGGCAAATATCCGCAACCATGGCGCCGACGGCACGAGGTAAATGTGGTGCGCCCAGCCGAACATCAGGTTGAACAGGCCGAGGAAATACAGGCTGTAAGCCATTCTTGAACGAGCCATCTGCGGGTTCTCGCTGATCCTGCTCGCCACAAAAATGGCCGTACCATAGACCAGCATATTCCAGGAGCCGGTTAGCGCGCCGTAGGACTTCCACTGCACCGTGATTTCCCGAACCATCGACTCTCTGAAATAAGGAATCAGCCAGAGATAGGCTTCGGAAAACGTAATGAAAAAGAAAACGATGCCAGTGCCCCACATCCAGTAATACACCGGCCACGGCTCACTGCTCTTGAATACCGTCTTGAAATAATTAACGCCAAAAATAATCCAGGACAGGAAAACGGGAATGCTCAGGACTGCCGGGAATTCGAAATACTCTCTGCCGCCGAATTTACCGGCAAAGTAACTGGCAAGGATGGCCAGGCCGGTGACAACAAAAATCCAGAAGTGCCAGTTAGCCGCACGGGGCGAGAACAGTTTCAGCTTGCACTGATTGACAAGGTAGTAATAGATGCCGCCAATGGCCGCAAGAAATATCCAGGAAACGACCAATGACACATGCAAGGGCCTGGTTTTCGTGAACAGCAGTTCCCTCAGGAATTCGGGAAACAGAAACTGGAACCCGCCGATGACGCCGAAAAACATGCCGGCCGCCAGCGCCAGCATGCCGAGCCGCAGGAATCGCAGCCCGATCATGTCCTGATCGTCATTTATCATGGTCACTCATCATGGTCATTCATCATCATCACTCAGCGCTCTGCACGACTGTCCCGTACCAGTTGATCTGGTAATCGTCAGCGGGATATCTGCCGGTCGTATCAACGAATTCGAGATACGCGACCAATGCGTCCAGCTCGGACTCGTCGAGATTGAAATTCGGCATTCTCTGCGTGCCGCTCACGAGAAACGCACGGGCATAAGCAGGGCCTCTGGAGGAAATGACGTTGGTCAGGTCGGGACCCATATAGCCACCAAGACCATAGAACTGGTGGCAGGCTATGCAGTTAAATTCCTGGAACAATTGCTGGCCGTAGCGGGCTTCTTCGGTCATCGCCCTGATGTGCGAAGCCTCGGTGCCTTGTGTATAGACATAGACCGAATACGGTATGAACGCCGCACAAAGCGTCATGAATATGGCGCGTCTGTTAATGCCTGTGCCTCCTGTGCAGAACCCGATTGGCCGCTTTTGGCTCCCACAGCCTTGCCAATAGCTTACCTGAATCGGCGCGAAACAGGGTTCAAAAATATTCTTGTTCAATACAAAAAATCAGCATTTTATTCCAGATTTCTACCCATATTCGAGATACTTTTGCTTTTTCTGTCATATTCATCGACCATCTGCCGCACAGCGTATTCACGCCCGGAGGGCAGCATGGACAAAAAAGACAGAGCCATTCTCGGAGCCCTGCAAAAAGACGCCGCGATGACGGTCGGCGACATTGCAGATCAAATCGGTCTTTCTAAATCAGCCTGCTGGCG
>JAZFPY010000204.1:0-4897 GCA_036444875.1 Woeseiaceae bacterium
CCCACTATTGTGACCTTGCCGGTGAAGTCCAGTGGATGCGTGCAATGATCGACCAGTTCCAGCCGGATGCCGAGAAGAGCGGCGCCCGAATGGTGCATAGCTGTGGATTTGATTCGATTCCTTCGGACATCGGCGTCTGGTTCTTGCAGCAGGAGACAAGACAACGTCATGGCGAGACCTGCGCGGAGATCAAGCTGCTCGTCAAGGCAATGAAAGGTGGCGCCAGCGGCGGGACCTTCGCCAGTATGATGAATGCGATAGAAGAAAGCCGGCGCGATCGCAGTATTGCGCGGATTCTCGTTGATCCATATAGCCTGAACCCGGCGGGCGAACGCAGCGGGCCAGATGGCGGTGATCAGACAGGCATCGAATTCAATGAGCAAACCGGCGCCTGGACGGGACCGTTCGTACTGGCCGGTGTGAACACCAGGGTTGTGCGCCGGACAAATGCTCTACTCAATTATCCGTACGGCCATGACTTCAAATACAGCGAAGCAACGCTGGTCGGCAAAGGTCCGTCCGGGTGGATGAAATCCGCAGGCATTACCGCCGGACTCGGTGGCTTCATGCTGGCAAGCTCATTTAATCTGAGCCGTTCTTTTCTGGTTAACCGGGTATTGCCCAAGCCGGGCGAAGGACCCAACAAGGAGCAACGACAAGCGGGCTTTTTCAACCTGTTGCTTGTCGGCAAACTTGCGAACGGCTCAATAATGCGCGCACGCGTTACAGGGGATCGCGACCCCGGCTATGGTTCGACCAGCAAAATGCTCAGCGAAAGTGCCGTCTGCCTCGCCACCGACGACCTGCCCTCGAGTGGCGGCTTTCTGACGCCGGCCTCGGCCATGGGCGACGCATTGCTAAAGCGGCTCGTGGAAAACGCCGGCCTTGGCTTCGACCTGATATGAATTGTGCTGCAAGCCTTACCGACAGGCTCAGGGTGCGCTTCCTGGCACGTGTACCGAGGAATCAAACTGCTCGCCAGCCAGTATTCTTGTCTTCAAGCGGTTTTGCGGAGAGGCAACCGGACAAGTTGCAAATTCATTGTATGCACAGGGTGGGTTGTAGGCCTTGTTGAAATCGAGAATGGTCAGTCCGGATTCATCCGGCATTGACGCATACAGGAATCGACCAGCCGGATAGGTCCCGCGACTATTGGTGAGGTCGCCGAAAACCATAAACAGCTCGTCGCCTGAGTTGTAAGCCTCCAACTCGTATGACTCACCGGCAAATTCGAACTTCAGCTGCCCGGGTGACTGCGGCCTCCAGTCAAGACCTGTAATTACCGTGTCGACTCTGAGCTGCCTTGGCTCGTCGAACCGTTGCAAGATGGCCGCCACGCGAAATGACCTGTCCACGGGAAAATACTTGATTGGCTTGAACGCCTCAATGGCGGGATTATCGAAGTCCCTGACCCGCACCGCCAATTTCTCGTCCCGTCGAATGACTGTCCAGGCCAGGCTGCCGTGTGTCAGAACGACCGGCTGGTCCGATTGATCGTCGTCCATGACTATTGCTCTGATTGGTGTTTGATCGTGAAACACCTCGACACCGTTCTCAACCGTCATGACGAGCTGTCCGTCCTCCCTGTGGAAGGAACCAACTGTCGGTGCAGCATGGCCTGGAAGAACAAAATTACTATCGGGGGACGAGCCGAAAGTGCTGACGTCGTGCCGCAACCAGAATAGGCCGATAAGATTCAGAAAGCCGGTGGGGCCTTTGAGGGTCGCCACGCGTCCCGCCTTCCATTCCGCAAGTTCCGCGAGATACGCGTTCTGGTCCTGAACAACGGCAGAACCGGCCGGGTCACCGGTGCACCCGAGTAATGAAGCAGCCAGCGCAGCGAATACACACAGGTGGACATTATCCAATAGTCGTCTCCTCATGAACTCTTTTTCCCACGCACCGGACCGAAAAGATGTCTTCAGGTCGCCAAGTCTATGACATTTGCGCCTCGCATCGTTCGGCTGTAGTCGTTTTTTTGCCGGTATCCCTAACAGGCGACCTTCAACTGCATACCATTTTCACCGCTTGCTCTTTATAATCCGCGGCGCCAATGACCGCGCCCTCACTAGAATCAGAGCTGGCTTACGCCCAGCTCCAGCCAGACGACATTCTGACCGCAATTGACGGCCTCGGCTTCAAGTGCGACGGCCGATTTCTCGCATTGAACAGCTACGAAAACCGCGTCTATCAGGTCGGTGTCGAAGACAGCAAACCGGTCATCGCGAAGTTCTATCGGCCCGGCCGCTGGAGTGATGATGCCATTCTCGAGGAACACCGCTTCACGGAGGAGCTTGCAGACAAGGAAATTCCGGTGGTCGCCCCCCTGACGATTGCAGGGACCACGCTGCATCAATGCGGGCCGTTTCGTGTATCCGTATCACCGTGCCGCGGTGGCCGTGCACCGGAACTGGATGATCGCGATCTGATGCGCCAATTAGGCAGGCTGGTCGCCCGTATGCATTTACAGGGCGAGACCGGCAGGTTCGAGCACCGGCCTGCGATCGACATTGATACTTATGGCAACGCCTCGCACGATTACCTGCTTGAACAGGGATTCATTCCCGACGAACTTCAAAAAGCATATGAAAGCATCGCCGAGCACCTGTTCGCAGATATCAACGCGTGCTTTGACAGGGCCAGCGGCACACGATCGATCCGTTTGCATGCGGATTTTCATCCGGGCAATGTGTTGGTGGCAGGCGAACAGCTGCACATCGTGGATCTGGACGATGCCCGAACCGGGCCTGCCATTCAGGACCTGTGGATGTTCCTGTCGGGCGATCGCAATGAGCAAACGCCACAGCTGGCTACGCTGTTAGAGGGATACGAGGAGTTCCGCAGGTTTGATGCGCGCGAGTTGCACCTGATCGAGGCACTCCGAACACTGCGAATCATGCATTACGCAGCCTGGCTGGCCCGGCGTTGGCAGGATCCTGCATTCAAGATTGCGTTTCCCTGGTTCAACTCACATCGCTATTGGGACGAGCACATACTGGCGCTGCGTGAACAGGCGGCATTGATGGAAGAAATGCCTTTGGAGTGGTCGGGCTGACCCCGAACTGTGCACTATCGAGAAGGCAGGTTGCGGCGCCTCGAACCGGTCTCGAATCTGTCAATCCAGCGGGAGAACGTTCGGTTACTCAATTCCATCAATGGCTTGATCGAGCCGTTTGACAGTTCCCTGATTCGCTCGGGGTCGATCGTCCCTGACACTTCTTGCAGCAACGGCTGGTAGCCCGCTCTGTTAAGCCACCGTTCGATTAGTGAGCGGTCGACTTCGAGGTGAAACTGAAAAGCGTAGGCGCAATCGCCAAACCGAAATGCCTGCACCTCGCACGCCCTGGAGCTTGCGAGATGCACCGCGCCGGCCGGCAAGTCTGCCGCATCCTCATGCCACTGAAATACCTGTTGCCGCGGGCCGAAGGCAGACAATACCGGGTCCGCCATGCCCTCCGCTGTCAGATCGACCTCGGACCAGCCAAATTCCCTGGCGTGACCAAGCCTCACTGGTGAACCGAGGGCGCGTGCCAACAACTGCGCACCCAGGCATATACCGAGAATCGATATCCCCCTGTCCAGCGCATCCTGGATGAGGGTCACCTCTGTCGGCAGATTGGGAAAATCGTGAACCTGGTCCACATTCATCGGGCCACCGAGAATAATAAGCGCCGAATAACCGTCCAGGGACGGAACCTGTTTCGGGTCGCGTGCGAAATTTACGTAACGAATTCGAAACCCCGCATTCTTGAGCAAGGGATCCAGGGTACCCAGCGGTTCAAACGGTACGTGTTGAAATACGAGAATTTTCGGTCGCGCCATGAGCCTTTTTCTTCACAGGGTCGTTTGCTTGTTTCAGACTGGTGGTCCAACAAGGCCAATAACGGCAAAAGCCGGTGCCGAATCCCGACTCAGGGACATAGCGTATCAGCAACGTCTTTCCCATTGCGGGGAAAGGATCCGGTAATCTCAAAGCCGATTTCGCGCAAGCCAGGCATGTTGCACTGCTCCCGAACCGGGTCTAAAGTGATCATCACCGGCTGGACCTTTAGAATCCGCGGAACTCTGACCACCTGCAGTGCTCTGATATATGAGCAAGCAGCGGTGCAACAGTCTCCCTGGGGAAGCAATTTGACTTCGAATATGCTCAAAGCGGTTTTGATCGCGGTTTTTCTGACTGCACTGGGCGGCTGCTCGTCCCAGGTTACCGTGAATGCTCCGACGATTCCGGATCCTCTCGTCGACAGAATCCCTATCTCTGTTGCCGTCAAGTTTCCGGTTGAATTTGAGCACTTTGTTCACCAGGAGAACGTGATCGGCAAGGAAAAGTGGACGATTGATCTCGGTCGATCCAATATTTTGCTTTTTACCAAACTCTTTGACGCCATGTTCGATGAATTTACAGTCGTCGATAATAGTGTGGATCCCCGCGACTTGCCGATAGATGCGTGGATCGAGCCGAGCATCGACGCCTTCGAATTTTCAGTCCCAAGTCAAAGCCAAACGCCTTCCTTCGCGGTCTGGATCCGGTATCGCATCAAGATTTTCGACAGTGAGGGCGACCAATTTGCGAACTGGCCGATCAGTGCCTATGGCAAGAGCCTGAGCACAGCGATGGGCGGGGATAACGCGCTGCGCCGCGCCGCGGTACTGGCAATGCGGGACGCTGCGGCGTTGATCATCATGCAGATGGACAGAGCGACTGGCATAAGCAGCCTGAACCGTGAACCACTGCCCAGCGTCGCAGCAAGCCCGGAACCTGCAATGCCAGAACCGGCATTGCCGGAAGCCGTACCGAAAGAATCGCAGACGACCGCTGCGGAGGAGACGACAGATGAAACGGGTTAAACGCATGAGCGATCGAATCGACAGGCTCGGAAAGCTGCTGCTGGTGATC
>JAZFPY010000205.1:0-4379 GCA_036444875.1 Woeseiaceae bacterium
GGTCGAGGTCGAGGGCATCGCCGCGAAGGCCTGAGAACCCGGCGAAGACAACAAGGGATGATGAATTACGGAGAAGAAAATATTCTGCAACTTACCCTCGATAAGAATGGACACCTCAACCTTGCGAAACAGGGTGGAGGAGGATCTCTCTTATAGCGGATGTGCCCGGACGGCCTTGATCACGTCGCCGATCGATATCACGCCGATCAGTTGTTTCCCCTCCAGCACAGGCAGGTGGCGGACATCGTGGTCCGTCATCAGCGCCATGAATTCAGCGGTCGTCTGCTCGGGGGCTACGTGGATCACTTCCTTGCTCATAATTTCCCTGACCGGCGTGTTCTTGGGGGTGAGCTGCTTCAGCGCTATATTGCGGGCGTAATCGCGCTCCGAGACGACCTCGACCAGCTGGTCTGCCTCGAACACGGGTTACGCCCCGACATTCTTTTCCGCCATGATTTTGATGGCATCGTAGACGAGGGTGTCCGGTGTCACTCACCAGTACTCGTAGCCGTTGATTTCCAGAATCTCACGTACGGTTTCCATCGCCTCCCCCATATTGCGGAAAATCGGCAGGGTTTTTTTGTGCGCGAATCGTGACAGCACTATTTCTCGCTTTTGCCACACGTTAATAAAACGTAAAGAATCACAGAATGACAGCCGCGATGTTGACACAGATCAAAGAATAAGCGGCCCGGAGATATATGCAGCGTCGACACAGTTGGAACGGTAATCGGCAAGCGCGGGTTTTTCCGAAAAATGACTGTTTCAGAAGAAAAGAAAACAAGACACTGAGCCTCCAGTGCCTCTATGGTCGCGCATGTTGCACTGCCGTATTGGCGTCGCAGCACGCGCGAGCCCGCTGGATCTTTCCCATGTAGCTCGACTTCATGGCGGCCTCGAAGGCCTCGTTGGACGGATACTCGTAGCGGAACACCGGTTTCCACAGACGGTGGTTTTCCATGCACAGGTAAAAGAAAACCTTATCGTGCCAGCTTTGTAATTCGCGATAGGCATGGCGAAACATGTCGAGCTTGATCTCCTCCGGATAAGAGAGCTTGCCGTCGGCCTCAACCAGCGGCATTTGCAGGATCTTGCTCTTGAGCTGGCGCGTGCGAATCTGCCGCATGACCGGCTTGGTGAAGGTGAGCGTGCCCAGGGAGACCAGGGCGACCTCGGCGGGCTCGAAGCTTCTCTGGACAGCCTCGAACAGCTCGCCGTAGTCCTGCCGCCACTGCTCGTAATGGACCATGGGGTGGAAGTGAAAGCCGATCAGGATGCCCCGGTCGGCGAGCTTGCGCGCCGCCGCCAGGCGCTCGGGCAACGAGGCGGTCAGATGTTCTTCGTGGGTGATGATGGTCGGCGTGTTTAACGACCAGGTGCAGATAATGTTCCGCGGTATGTCATGCTTGAGAAAATAAGACACGTTCCTGGACTTGGTCTTCATCTCGAGGATGACATTCGGATGTCTGCGGGCGAAGTTCGTCAAGGCGTCGAGGACGCCGTGCTTGTTGCCCCACATGAGGGAATCCGAGGACTGGCCGGTGCCGATGTGATAGACGCGGCCCGGGTCGATTTGCAGGGCCTCCAGTTTTTCCGCGAACCGGGGGTCAAAATAGATCCTGTTGCCGTGATAGAAGGACTGGATGCTGCAATAGCTGCAGCCGAAGCCGCAATTCTCGACCGCGTCCAACGTCATGAGATTACAGCAACGCGTCCTGCGCGAAGCCACGGGGCAGTAGCCGAGCCCGAGCTTATCTTTTTCCCGTTGCAGCAGCGTAGTTTTCTGGGATACAGGTTTGGCCGCCCGGCCGAAGCTGTCATAACGGTTGGCACTCCATTTCAGGGCATTCCATTGCTGCCGGACGCGTTCGATTACGCGTGCCCTGGCGGCCTTGCCGGTCAAGCCAGGTGGGAGGTCGTGTGGCCACAGCCCCATGATGGAGGTTTCCTTCCAGGTGGAGAGATCCAGCGCCATTTCCGTGACTTGCCGCAGCTCCTGCAGTGTGAAACGGTGCTGGCAAGATTTCTCGCGCAGAAACGACTGCTCCGCCTGCGGCAGTGCGGCCAGCGGCACCTGCTCCGCGATTCGGTCGAACTTCTGTTCGTAGGTCTGTTTGCTTTTCACCGTCGCTAACTTTTGAATGAGTTCAGGGCTCGCGTGATGCCACCCGCCTCGCAGGGTATTCGCTCTATTCGGCATTATGGTACATCAGGCGGCCGAGATTTGCGCTTGTTGAGCGAGTCAAGAAGATCGAAACGACTGAGAATTTCGATTAACTGCTCGCGCGGTGTGTTGGCGCGTACGTGGTACGCATGGGTCAGACTGCTGTCGTGCGCGAGAGCGTGGTCCCGGCTTAACAGGATGCGCTGCTCTTTTTGCGACAAGGCAATGAGCTCATTGTCCGTACAGTCGCTCCGGTAGAGGGTGTCGAAACCAAGCATCCGCAGGGTTCTTGCTAATCTGTTCAGATTGCCAGCGACGACGAAGCGAAGCTCGCGCAGGGGGCGAACTCGCAGCCGCAGCTGCGAGCTGATGTCGAGCGACTCAAATACCGGGTAGACACTGACGCGATCCCCATTGTGCAGACGATGGGAAAAATCAGCAGACTCGCCGTTTACCAGGACGAGCTCGATGTCGTCGAGCGGAACGCGGAGTGTGCGCATAACATGCTCAACTGTGCTGCCATCACCTACGGCATGTGCGAACGACACCTTTCTTTTGTCAGGCGGGATATAGTCATTCAGCTCTTCGTATAGGCGTAGGGTGAGCTGGATTTGCATGGCGATTCCCCGTGTTTTGCGCAGATGGGTAGCAACGATGCTCTGTGCCCGCGCGCGCCAATTTGGGTATCTGTAAGAAGAGTCGAAAAGCTCCAATTGGGCCTCGTGCAGTTTAGCCACACGACAACAGCGATGGAAGTGGCTCGTTGCGTGATCTGCTGTTGCCGTCAACGGGCGAGATTGCTGATGGTGGACGATGGACGCCAATAGCGGCCCAGCTGCGTAATGCATCCGAGTGCGCACAGGGTCAGCCGTTGCCGTTGCGTGGTCGGCGCCGCCGGTGAGGCGATGATTGAGTGCGTGCAATCGGAACTCGGCGCGTTGTTACTGGCCTGACTTTTTGAATCACTGAAATCGGCCGGCGCCCAGGGTGGGCCCGCCGGAATGATCGCGGGAAACACGGCCATACGCGGTCAAAGCGGGTCTCGGAATCCGTGGTGCACGGCAACATAGGCGGTTTCAAGACCTGGCGTTCACCCCAGCTCATAGGGCCTGCCGCGCGAATCTCTGCTCTGCAAGGCGATCGACCTGGATTGTCGCTGCACGATAACTCCCTGTTTAACAAAACCTATTTTACGGTGCCGATAGAGTGTGGCATGCGAATTGCAGTGAAATGCTCTGTACATACAGCCAAAGAGAGGTGCCTCATCATGAAGAGCGTCCACACGCGGGACGAGACGAGGAGGCCCATGGAATCCACGGCGGCTGAGAGGCCCCCGCAGCGTTGTAAGGACCAAACTCAGACTCACGCCGCCGATCACGCGGGCGAGGTCTCGCCGACGCCGCTTTTAGAGACCGTGACCGCCACGGCCGAGACCTCGGCGGAAGCTGTCACGATGCGCGGACGCCTGGCGCAGCTGCTCGCAAAGGTACGATTCCGCTCGCGGGATCCGTACCAGTATCTCCTGGTTCTCCGATTTGCGTTACTCAACCTGGTGGGCTTTGCGCTGCTGGGCGCAGCCTATATTCAGGGCCTGGTCGACATGGCGATCGCGGCCGACCGCACCTATCTGTCCGTGGTCATCTTTTTCGTGTTCGTCGCCGGGCTGGCCATTTGCGCGCGGCGAGTCTGGCAGACGAGCCAGGAGCTTAATGGTGTGCGGGCATGCGATACGCAAGCGAACGCTGTGCATGAGCTGGCGCCGTTGCTGGTTCGCAAACCCGACAACCGCAGAAACATCATCGGTGCGTTACGCTTGCGGCTTGCGCACCGCATTGCCATCGTTCGCCATATTGCCAACAGCTTGGTGATCTTTGGGCTCATCGGCACGGTGCTCGGTTTTATCATCGCGTTGTCGGGCGTTGACCCGGAGCATGCCTCGGACATCAACGCCATCGGTCCGATGGTGTCGACCCTGATCAGCGGAATGTCGACTGCACTATACACGACGCTGATCGGAGCGATCCTCAATGTGTGGCTGATGGCCAACCACCAGCTGCTGGCTGGCGGCACGGTGAAGTTGATCGCCGGGATCATGGAGCTTACGGAAGAGCATGCGCGAAATTGACCTATTTGACGACGAAAGCGGTGCCACCGTATTTCGCGACGTCATCATGCTGGCGCTGGCCGGCTTCGTCATGCTGGTGCTGCTGCTGTT
>JAZFPY010000206.1:0-2087 GCA_036444875.1 Woeseiaceae bacterium
TTGTAGACGCTCGTAGATCTCTCGCTCCAGTGACGCCAGTTGCTCCGGGTCGGAAACGGGTCGCCGCTCCAGGTCGGTGATAAAAAAGATATCCTCGGCACGCTCACCATAGGTCGAGACCTTGGCAGTCACCAGGTTGATCCTGTTGTGTTGCAGTGCCAGTGCGACCTGGTAGAGCAGGCCCGGGCGGTCCTGGGCGACGACCTCCATGATGGTTTGCTGTTTGTTTACTGAGGGACTGAAGCGGACTCGGGTCTCGATCGGGAAATGTCGAAGTTGCCGCGGTAGGTGGGTCGAGCGCGCATCGCGCCCGGCGCGCGGGTTCAACAGCTGTGCGCGCATGGCATCCTGCAGCTCTGCCAGTGTCTTGGGGTCGCTCACGGCCTCGCCGGCGGCATCGAGCACGACGAAAGTGTTGAGCGCAAAACCATTGCGAGTGGTATGAATGCGCGCATCCACGATCGACAGGTTAACGCAGTCAAATCCGCCGGTTTGAATCGCGAACAGGTACTCACGGTCCGGCGTATAGATCAGAAACTCGCTACCGTCTATCTCCGGGTTGTAGCGCGTAGCCACGATGGGAAACTCGGCGGCGGAGGCGCTGGCGATCGTGCCTGCATGCCAGGCGAGGCTCTCGGAATCGTAGCGCAGGAAATAACCCGTATCCAGCTGCTGCCAGTAGTTCTCGATCAAGGCCCGCGAGAAGCCTTTGGCCTTCAACATTGCCAGTGCTTCGTTGCGTAAATCGGTGATCTGCGATTCAAGATCGAGCGGTGTAGCCAGACCACGGTCAAGGACCCGCGTAGTCGCGGCGTACAGATCGGACAGCAACCGACCCTTCCACGCATTCCAGACCTTCGGGCTGGTACCGCGGATGTCGGCCATCGTTAACAGGTACAGATTATCCAGCCGCTCCTGATTGCCGACATTGCGGGCGAACTCGAGCAGCACGTCAGGGTCATGGATATCCTGGCGCTGCGCAGTCCATGACATGAGCAGATGATGCCGGACCAGCCAGCACACCAGGTGCGTGTCGTAATCGCTCAGGCCATGCAGCTTGCAGAAGGCCTGCACGATCCTCTCGCCGACCGCCGAATGGTCGGCGCCACGACCTTTGCCGATGTCATGGAACAACGCAGCGAGGTAGAGACGCTCGGGTTTAACCACGTGCTGGATGATGGCGCTCGCAAGCGGAAACTCGTGATGATACTGCGGAACCGTTAGCCGCCTGACGTTGCGCACGACAAATAGTAAATGCTCGTCAACCGTGTAGACATGAAACAGGTCATGCTGCATCTGACCGACGATCTTGCCGAATGCGGGAATGTATGCACCCAGAACTCCATAAGCATTCATGCGTCTTAGCGCGTGGGTAATCCCCTGCGGCTGGCGCATGATTTCCATAAAGAGACTACGGCAGCCAAGGTCCTTACGAAAGGCACGATCGATGCGTTGCAGGTTCGAGCGTAACAGGCGAATGGTGTGTGCCCGTACCCCTTTGAGGTCAGGACGTTGCTGCAGTATCAAGAACATTTCCAATAATGCATAAGGTGCACGCCCGAACACACGCTCGTGCGTTACCTCGATGAAATTATTGTGTGAGCGAAAGCGTCGATTGATGGGTCTGATTTTCGGTTTACCGCGTGCGAGAATGGCTTCCTGGAAGTGCTGCAACAAGATCTCATTGAGCAACGAGAGCTCCTTGACTGTGCGATAATAACGTTTCATAAACTGTTCTACCGCCAGGTTTCCACGATTGCCCTCATAACCTAGTTGCTGGGCGAGAGCGCGTTGGTGGTCAAACAGCAGCCGGGCTTCGCGCCGCCCGGAGAGGTAATGCAAACCGTTGCGCACCTGCCAGAGAAAATTTCTGCCACGCAGCAGCGTTCGGTATTCCTCCTCGCGGAGGAAACGGCGGGCAACCAAATCGTGAAGCGAGCTCGTAGCGAAGTGACGTTGAGTTACCCACGCGATCATTTGTATGTCACGAAGGCCACCAGGGCCTTCTTTGACGTTTGGCTCAAGCTTGTAAGCCGTATCGTCAAAGCGATGATGACGTTCAATCTGCTCCTGCCATTTAGCCGCGA
>JAZFPY010000207.1:0-2113 GCA_036444875.1 Woeseiaceae bacterium
TTGCCGTAAGGAGAGAATGCGAGCCAGATACTCACGAGCAACAACACGCTAACCGTCAACATGATAAACCAGCCGCGGCTTCGGAAGAGCACTTTCACCAGCGACGAGGCAAAGTCGGCAAGGCCCGTCGTGTCGACGATGCCCCACACGGCAATGACACTGGTCAGGGCCAGGGCAATAAATAGAAGCGTGTTTTTAAACATAGGTTTTTAGTTATTCTTCCTGTGAGTTATCCAAATTTGGACTATCACGATAGTCGTCGGCCATGACGCATGTCAATAATGCGAGTGCCGGCCGCAGGATACACAATCGGGGCGGTGCAAGATACTCACCATTCGGCCCGTCATGAAGGCCGCACGCGACGACGTGTACCCGGGCTCGACTTGGAAGTCGCGGAAACGGACACCCCAGCAGCGAGTTGTGCACGCGACGTGTTGGCGTTCATAGCGTCACCTCCCCGCCCTCACTTCCTCTCGAACGGATAAATCACCTCGACGAGGGGGCACCAAAAGAACCCGTTGGCGGTTTCGCTCCAACCAATAGCGACAACGTGGGAGCGATATCGACCGTATGTACCCTGCGATTGATACCATCAGCATTCACGCCTTTGAGAACACAGAAGTTAAACAGGCTCGATAACGACTCAGCTTGCATTTTCGTGTGATAAGCTTGCGGCGAACTTCTTAGCCCTTGAAGCGCATCTAGTGCACGCCGTCGACATACTGATCATCGTAGCCTTCATCGCCTACGTCGTGGCGGTAGGTCTGCGCTCCAGGAAAGTTGCCTCTCAAAGCCTCGAAGAGTACTTCCTCGCGGGCCGAACTTTGAAGGGATGGCAGGCCGGCGTCAGCATGGCCGCGAGCCAGTTCGCGGCCGATACCCCGTTGCTCGTGACCGGCCTAATCGCGTTGGGGGGTATCTTCGCTGTGTGGCGCCTTTGGGTGTTCGCGCTGGCCTTCCTGCTCCTGGGCTTCGTCTTGAGCGCCAGTTGGCGACGCGTCAACGTACTCACGGACGCCGAGCTGTCGGAGGTTCGCTATGGGGCGAGGCCCGCCGCCGCCCTGCGCGCCTTTAAAGCGATCTACTTCGGTACCGTCATCAACTGTACCGTGCTCGCCATTGTACTTCTGGCGGCGACGCGCATCGCCGAACCTTTCTTGCTCTGGGATCAATGGCTCCCAGCGACGCTATTCGACCCGGTGGTACACCTGGTCCGATGGATAGGCGAACCGCTGGTTCCGACCACGCAATTCAGTGACACGCGATACATTCTGAACACCGAGACCTGGAAGCTCGAGTCCGAAGCAAAGACAGGCAATCAGATTTGGATACTCTCGGCCCGTAACTTGATTTCGATTGGCGCCATCTTGCTGGTCACTGCCTTCTATTCGACTACCGGCGGGCTTCGCAGTGTGGTCCGCACTGACATCGTTCAGTTCATATTGATGATGGTCGGAACCGCGATCTTCGCGGTATTGGTGGTGAACGAAGCTGGGGGTCTCGATGCAATGCCGGACCGGCTAGCCAAAGTATTCGAGACCGGTGGCCCAGACGGTATCACACCTTCGCAGCTCCTGGCCTTCGACCCATCGCAAGCGAAGGATGTCACTATCGCGCTTCTAGTGGTGCTGTCCATCCAGTGGTTGGTTCATTTCTACGCCGACGGAACGGGCTACCTTGCACAACGGACGATGGCATGTCGGACTGAGGCGGATGCGAAACAGGCTGCTGTGATCTTCACTGTTCTGCAAATCATCTTCCGAAGCCTGCTTTGGATCCCACTTGGGTTGGGGTTGCTGCTGGTGTTTTCACCGGACCTGACGTTGCCGCGGGAGATCCTGAAAGCCGAACGCGAGTCCACCTATGTGCGCGGGATGGCGGAACTGCTGCCCCCAGGCGTCATGGGCCTGCTGGTGACGGCCATGCTGGCAGCGCTCGCGTCAACCGTGGATACCCATTTGAACTGGGGTTCCTCCTACTGGACCAATGACATCTATAAGCGATTCTTCTGTCCGCACGTCCTGAAACGCGAGCCTACGGCCCGCTCTCTCGTCTGGGTCGCTCGTGGCGCGAATATATTGATCATCCTGTTCGCGCTTTTGATCATGACGCG
>JAZFPY010000208.1:0-4374 GCA_036444875.1 Woeseiaceae bacterium
CCTGTCGATTCGTATCGCGGAGCCGGGCGCCCGGAGGCCTGCTATTTGCTTGAACGACTCGTGGACAGGGCCGCGAGAGAGACCGGCATCGATCCGATCGAGATCAGGCGCCGAAACTTTATTCCACAGGACGGCTTTCCCTATCAAACTCCGGTGGCACTCGAGTATGACTCGGGTGATTATCAGGCGTGCCTGGACAAATGCCTCGAGCTTGCCGATTACAAAGGGTTCGAGAAACGCCGGGCTGAGTCGGCTGAGCGCGGCAAATTAAGAGGCGTCGGTTTATCCACGTATATCGAGGCTTGCGGTATTGCGCCATCAAATGTTGCCGGCGCACTCGGCGCCCGCGCCGGGCTTTACGAATCCGGAACGATACGCGTAAATCCGACCGGCTCTGTGACGGTTCTGACCGGGTCCCACAGTCACGGGCAGGGACACGAGACCACGTTTGCTCAACTCGTGACTGAGGCGCTTGGCGTAGACTTCGACAACGTCGAGGTTGTCCACGGCGACACAGGCAAGATTCCCTTCGGCATGGGCACATATGGTTCGCGGTCACTTGCCGTTGGTGGCATGGCATTAATGGCAGCGCTGGAAAAAATAAAAACGAAAGCCGTGAAAATTGCCGCCCACTTGCTTGAAGCGTCCGAAGACGACGTTGAATTTGTTGAGGGACAGCTGCGGGTTGCCGGCACGGATCGCGCAGTAAGTTTTGGCGATGTCGCCTTTGCAGCCTATGTACCGCATAACTATCCGCTCGATGTTCTCGAGCCGGGGCTGGATGAAACGGCCTTTTATGACCCAAAGAATTTCACGTTCCCGGCCGGCTGCCATATCTGCGAGGTCGAGATAGATCCGGATACCGGTGTCGTCGAGATTGACCGGTTCACGGCCGCCGATGATTTCGGACGAATAATCAATCCAATGATTGTCGAGGGCCAGGTTCACGGTGGTCTGACGCAGGGCATCGGCCAGGCGCTCTACGAGCAGTGTGTCTATGACGATGATTCCGGCCAGTTGCTAACCGGCTCATATATGGATTACTGCATGCCGAAGGCCGATAACCTGCCGAATTTCGAAGTGACGACGAACACGACGCTCTGCGCCCACAACGTACTTGGGGTCAAGGGATGCGGCGAGGCCGGGACAATTGGTTCTACGCCCGCCGTTATCAATGCTGTCGTCGACGCGTTGTCGGACCTCGGCGTGAAGGACGTGCCGATTCCGGCGACGCCGGAGCGAGTCTGGCAGGCGATCCGTGCGGTGTCCGGCTAGCAACACAGATAACAAGACAGGGATTCACTATGTACGAGTTTCAGTATCACCGGCCGGCTTCGATTGATGAAGCAAAGAAGATCCTTGCGGATAACGACGAAGCAATAATCCTCGCAGGTGGCATGACTATGCTGCCGACGATGAAGTTGCGGCTGGCGCGACCGTCCGACCTGGTCGATTTGAGCGCGATTGATTCGCTTCGCGGCATCAGGAAAGATGGCAAGGCCATTGAAATTGGTGCAATCACGCCACACGCGGACGTCGCCGGTAGCAGCGTGGTGCAGTCAGAGATACCGGCACTGGCGGATCTTGCCGGTATGATCGGCGATGCCCAGGTTCGAAATCGCGGAACGATCGGAGGATCATTGTCCAACAGCGATCCTGCCGCCGACTACCCGGCCGCCGTTCTTGGCCTGAACGCGGTCATCAAGACAGACATGCGCGAGATTGCGGCTGATGACTTCTTCAAGGACTTGTTCGAGACCGCACTGGAGCCCAACGAGATTATCCAGGCTGTCCGGTTTCCAAAGCCCAAACGTGCCGCGTACGCCAAGTTCCCGAACCCGGCGTCGCGCTATGCTATCGTCGGTGTGATGGTTGCGGAAACGGCGGATGGCATTCGCGTGGCCGTGACGGGCGCCGGTCCCTGTGCATTTCGTGCGACCGAAATCGAAGCGGCATTGGCGAAAGACTTTTCCGCGACGGCACTGGACGGGCTGACGATTGACGCTGGCGAATTGAATGATGATTTGCACGCAAGCCCTGAGTACCGCGCTCATCTTGTAATTGTCATGGCGAAACGGGCGGTTGCTGCAGCGAGTGTCTGAATCCTCGAACAAGAGAGACCTGCCGGGAGACGTTTCAGAAACACGTGCACTCCTGATCAGCGGTGACTACATTGCGGGGCGCGATCTTGCGACCGTTGTTTACCTGGCACTGCACATGGGCCGGCCGATGTTGCTTGAGGGTGAGGCGGGTGTCGGCAAAACAGAAATCGCCAAGGTTCTTGCCGCCACGCTCGATCGCGACCTGATTCGTTTGCAGTGTTTTGAGGGGCTGGACCTGGCGAGCGCGGTGTATGAGTGGAACTATCCTCGGCAGATGGTCGCGATCCGTATTGCCGAGGCCGAAGGCGATACCGGGGACATCGGCAAGAGCCTCTACAGCCGGGAATTCTTGACGGAAAGACCACTACTTAGCGCGCTTGAGGAACATGCCAACGGGCCGCCGGTACTGCTGATCGATGAAATCGATCGTGCCGATGAGCCGTTCGAAGCATTTCTGCTGGAACTCCTTTCCGATTTTCAAATCAGTATCCCGGAACTCGGCACGATCAAGGCGAAAGAGCCACCCATAGTCGTGATCACGTCGAATCGGACTCGCGAAGTTCATGATGCGTTACGCCGCCGCTGTCTGTACCACTGGGTCGATTACCCGAGCCAGGAAACCGAGTCCCGCATCGTGGCGCTGAAAGCGCCGGATATTGCTGATGACCTGCGTAATCAGCTCGTTGCATTCATACATAAACTCCGCGAGCAGGACCTGTTCAAGCGGCCCGGAGTTGCGGAGGTGATCGACTGGGCGAACGCATTGACTCAACTCGATGTCGTGACCCTGACGCCCGAAGTGCTGAATGACACCCTGGGGTCATTGCTGAAGTATCAGGACGACATTGCGAAGCTGCGGGGTAGCGAGGGCGCTCGACTGCTGGCTGAAATTCAAGCCGCCGCATGAGCGGAGAAAATACAGGCAGAGAGGCTGACTCGGGCCGCCTCGCCGAAAATATCCTGATGTTTTGCAGGACCCTGCGCAATGCCGGTCTGCCAATCGGCCCCGGCCGGGTGCTGGATGCGATGACTGCAGTTCGCTGTGCAGGAATCGATCGCCGGGATGATTTTTACTGGGCCCTGCGCGCGGTGCTGGTAAGTGATCCGGCACAATTTCGCCTGTTCGATCAGGCTTTTCACGTTTATTTTCGGAATCCTCGCCTGTTGGAGAGGATGATGTCGCTGCTGCTGCCCACGCTTGAAACAGATTCGCTCGGCGGCACCGCGGCAGACGCACCCATTCGCCGCCTGCGTGAGGCCATGTCCGGTACCGGCAGGGTCGAAGTAGAACAAGGCACACAAATCGGAATGGATCAGTCGGGATCCTGGTCTCGCCGCGAAGTGCTGCGGCGCAAGGATTTTGAAGAGATGAGCCTGGAAGAGCAAAGCGAGGCGGATGAGTTATTGCGGGCGGAGATTCTTTCAATGGCGAATGTCGCAACTCGCCGTTTTCGCTTTCACCCTTACGGCAATCGCTATGATTTGCGGCGGTCGATGAGGCTTATTCTCAAGAATAACGGTCAGCTCATCGAGCTTGTCAGGAAGCGTCGACTTACGGTTTCACGGCCACTGGTATTGATCTGTGATATTTCGGGATCGATGAGTCGCTATTCGCGAGTGTTTCTGTATTTCGCCCACGTCATGACCGCACGGCAACATAGGGTTCACACATTCGTTTTTGGCACACGGCTCACGAACATCACGCGCAGGCTTGCCGACAAGGACATAGACAGAGCACTCGCCGCGGTATCGGCGGACGTGAAAGACTGGGACGGTGGTACCAGGATCGCCGAATGCCTCGAACGCTTCAATGTAGATTGGAGCCGCAGAGTGCTCGCCCAAAGCGGTATCGTCGTATTATTGAGCGACGGACTTGAGCGGGACTCTAGAGCTGACCTCGGGTTTCAAATGCAGAGGCTGCATCGCTCCTGTCGGCAGCTGATATGGTTGAACCCGATGCTCAGGTATTCGGAATTTGAACCCAGGGCAATGGGTATCAGGACGATGTTGCCGCATGTTGATTTATTTTTGCCTGCCCACAATATTGAAAGTCTCGGCCAGTTGAGCCGCTTGTTGCAGCAGGATACAGACAGCGGACGAGTGAGCAGGAGCAGGCACCTGGCAGCATATCAGGCAACACAATGACGCCAAAAAACCTCCTGAAATCTTTTGACGAATGGCGCAAGCAGAAACAGGAGCTCGTACTCGCGAGTGTCTTTGAAACTGCGGGATCCACTTACAGCAAGACCGGCGCCCGCATGCTCATCAATTC
>JAZFPY010000209.1:0-2167 GCA_036444875.1 Woeseiaceae bacterium
ATTACGATACGAAAAGCGAAGAAATTATTCCCGCACTTTACAAACGGGCTGCATGGCAACACAGGGTGCGCCTGTACGGCCGAGAACGCGAGACGTACCGTCGCGTTATCAGGATCATCGAAAAAAATCAGGACAAGAAATCGCTTGATCTTGTTCGGCCCCTAATTGGCCTGGGGAACGCGTACTTGTTCGTCGGTGCGGTCGATCCCGAATTTCATCGGGACAGCAAGATAACGACCGGAGAGACTTATTTGAAGCGTGCAAAACGGATCGTCGAAGAGCATCCGGATGCCACCTGGGAGTTAAAAGAAAGTACGTTCCTGTCGCTTGCCGACTTCTATATTTTTTCCGCCAAATCGGGCAAAGCGATAAGAGCTTATCAGGACACATGGGACCTGTTATCGGAAGACGAGTCGCGCATGCTCGATCGCTACAATCAACTTGAAGCATCGGTATTGCTGCAGAATATCAATCCGCCCAAGTATCACGATATCGACGAAGATAGTGTGCAATTGGATGACGAAGAGCAATTCGAGCAGGGCAAGGTTGTTGCGAAGTTCATGATCAACACACATGGCCGGGCAAGAAACTTTGAGATCATCGAGGTGCACCCCGCTGGACTCGAAGAGATGGAGCAAGCCGTTCTAAAGGAAATGAGGCGATTGGTCTACAGGCCCCGGCTGGAGAACAGGAAGGCCGTGGAAACAGAGAACATGACCTACACGCATGAATTCTTTTACAGGGAGTCAGACTTGCAACCTGTTGGCGAGCCCGAGGAGCCTGACTCGCCGACTATGGATGATGCCGAGGAGGTCGCCGCCGATAATTCGGACAAGTAAGGCCTTCTGCTGATTCTCAGCCAACGAATATCAAGAGGAATTCTGTGCGTCGTTCCCTACATATCCTGCAGGTATTATTGGTGTTGAGTCCGGTATCACTGGCCGTGCCCGCCATAGCAAAGGCCGAGTGTTCCGCAGGTTGGATCGACATCAAGTCGATAAAAGATGGCGGGACTGTTGAGCTGAGAGCCATCAACCCAAGAGAAGTACCGATTGCGCTGACGTTGAGGGTATGGACGAGGAACATGACAGCCGACCGGCCCAAGACTGTCACGGAAACCATACCGCCGAATGCATCTCAGCTTGTCATGGTGCTACGCAAGACCGATACGAACAAGAGGTCGCGGTATGGCTTCGATTGCAAGTGGACTGTCGGCAGTATTCATGCGATACATGACGAAGACTTGCTTTATCGACTGCCATACGAATCCGGCAAGAGTTACTATGTGCTGCAGGGCTATGGTGCCCGAATGAGTCATACCGGACCCGAGCAATATACGGTTGACTTCAATATGCATGAGGGAACACCCGTGCACGCCGCCCGTGGCGGTATCGTAGCCAGGACGGAGGGATCGCATTCGAAGGGCTGCTGGAGAAACGACTGCGGCAAATACGCCAACTATATCGTCATACTGCACGATGACTGGACGACCGGCGAGTATTACCACCTGCAAAAGCGCGGTGTTTTGGTCGCAGTTGGGGACAGGGTGGTCGCCGGACAACAGATCGGGCTGTCCGGGAATACGGGCAATACGACAATGCCGCATCTGCATTTCGGCGTCTATCGGGCGACTCCGTGGGGAAAATTCCAGTCGATCCCCGTTCAGTTCAACAGCGCAGACGGCCCGGTGCGCAAGCCGCGCAGTGGCGGTCGTTATCAGGCGGTGTCGAATCAGTCCTCAGCCCGAAGCGGGCCCAGGCCCGACAGTAACGCTCGATCCGTCAACTGATCCTCTTTTTGGTTAAAACATGTTCGCCAGAGACAAGAAAATAACACTGCCGGGCCCGGATGAAGCATTGCCGGGAAGAACTGAGATAATGCCCGTGCCTGAAACGCATTTTGTCAACGGGCATGCACTCGAGGGACCATTCGCCGAACACCTCGAGCAGGCGGTATTTGCGTTAGGTTGTTTTTGGGGCGCCGAGAGAATCTTTTGGCAAACGCCGGGCGTGTTTACTACGGCCGTCGGATACGCCGGGGGACTAACGCCTAATCCTGACTACCAGGAAGTCTGCAGTGGGCTCACCGGACACACGGAAGTCGTCCTGGTCGTTTTTGATCCGGAGAAGATCAGTTACGAGCAATTGCTGAATGTTTTTTGGGAAAG
>JAZFPY010000210.1:0-4658 GCA_036444875.1 Woeseiaceae bacterium
TTGGGTGTCACCTCCGGCCGCGAGAACTTGTCCCAGGAAAGAATCCGCTGCACCTGCAGATGCCAATTGGGCACGACGTAGTAACCGAATAGCAACACGCGATCGACGGCGCGGGTACGTGCGACCAAGCTCGTGCGATCAGGTGCGCTGATTACGAGCTCGACGAGCTCGTCGACAACCGGGTCCTTGATACCGGCATAGTTGCGCCCGGCCGGTGAGTCCGCGGCGGCGCTGCTCCAGAAGTTGCGTTGCTCGTTGCCGGGAGATTCAGATGCGGGCCAGACCGCAACAAGCATGTCAAAGTCGAAGCTGCGCAAGCGGTTGATGTACTGCGACTGATCGACCAGACGCACGCGTGCATCGATACCAAGCCGCTTAAGATTGCGCACGTACGGCAAAACAATGCGCTCGAATGCCGGGCTCACCAGCAGGATTTCGAACTCGAATGGCCGGCCTGTGTGCACGTTCACAAGCCGCATGTTCTCTACTACCCAACCGGCTTCCTCGAGCAGCGCGAAGGCCTCGCGCAGGTTTTCTCGCGGCCAGCCACTGCCGTCTGTTGACGGTGCCTCGTACAGCCGGGTGAACACCTCGTCGGGAATACGGCCGCGGTAACGCTCGAGGATCTCGAGTTCCTCGCCCTGGGGCAGGCCGGTAGCGGCGAGCTCGGAGTTGGAAAAGTAGCTTTCAGTGCGGGTGTACTGACCAGAAAAGAGGTTCTTGTTGGTCCATTCGAAATCGAATGCATACGCAAGCGCCCGGCGTACACGCCTATCCTTGAAGATCTCGCGGCGCGTGTTAAACACGAACGCCTGCATACCCGTAGGGCTGAAATGACGGATCGCTTCTTTTTTCAACCAGCCCTTACGTACCGCGGGCACGTCATAGTCGAGCGCCCAGGCCTTTGCCTGGTTTTCGAATCGCAAGTCGATCTCGCCCGCTTTAAGCGCAATCCGGATAGCCGTATCGTTGTGATAGTAATCATAACGAATACGGTCGAAGTTGTTCTGACCCTTATTCACGGCCAGGTCCTCACCCCAGTAGTCTTTCACCCGCTCGGTGATCACATGGCGCCCCGCCTCGAACTCGGTGATGCGATAAGGTGCGCTGCCGAGCGGCGGCTCCAGCGTGGTGCGTTCAAAGTCGCGGGTCTCCCAGTAGTGCTTCGGCAGGATTGGAAGCTCACCGACGATTAACGGCAGCTCGCGGTTGCCTTTCTCAGAGAACGTGAACTTGACGCGTCGCGGGCCTACCTTCTCAGCGCCCTTAACGCTTGCATAGTAGAAGCGGTAGAACGGCTGACCCTTGCTCTTCAGGGTATTGAACGACCAGATCACGTCCTCGACCGTGATTGGCGTATCGTCATGCCAACGTGCCTCCGGCCGCAAGGTAAAGATTACCCATGATCGATCGTCGGGCATTTCGATAGATTCTGCGATCAGGCCGTACATGCTAAAAGGCTCGTCCGCGCTTTTAGTTAGCAGCGTCTCGAACGAGGTCCCGGCACCGGCATTGCCTTTAGGAATTAAAGGGTTGAAGCTATCAAAGGTCCCTTGCACACTGAAGCGCAGTGTTCCGCCCTTTGGCGCATTCGGATTCACATAGTCGAAATGCTGAAAGCTAGGGCCATACTTCGGCTTACCATGCATGGCCAGCGCGTGCGTAACCGTGGCCCCGACCGCCGGCGCATCAGTAAAGGCCCAAGCGCACAACGCAGTGAGAAAGATCGGACCTAACGTTTTAGAACTGAAGTGCATCTCTTCCCTTTCTGCGACCCGCATTAACAACGTCGACGCACCTAGTATAGTCCCGCCCCTCGCTGGTAGGATTGATTCCGGCTTGGAAGAACGCTCACCTTTTGTCTCGCCAACTACCAGAAAGTTCGCTCGAAGCTGGTGTCGTGAAGTCTAAGATCACCCGAAGTCCGGGTCGATTGTCTTTCAAGAAAACCTTTATATGGTGTAACTTAGCCACTGCGGCCACAAGGCTCAAGCCGAGGCCGCTGCCGGGTGTCGTCCGACTCGCGTCTAACCGGAAAAAACGCTCGAATACTTTTTCCCGCGCCTGTACCGGGATCCCGGGACCACTATCGGCTACTGTGATCCGCCCGCCATTTGAATTAGTGTCTGTTGACACCTCAATCGTTCCGCCGGTGGGAGTATATTTGATCGCATTATCGATGACATTGGCGATCGCCTGAAACAGCAGATCGCGGTCACCACAGGCACGCAGATCGCCTGTGAGTCGCATCCTCAAGTGCTGGCGTTTTTCCTCGGCCAACGGTTCGTACAGTTCAACCACATCGCGCATCATTGATGCCAGGTTCACGTCGGTAAATCCCGCACGGCCACTGCCAGATTCGATGCGAGCTATGCGCAGCAGCGCATTAAACGTGGAAAGTAACCCATCTGCTTCCGAGACTACTTGTTCGACAGTCTCACGTAGCTGCTCGGAGTCGGCTTTTTGCATTCTCAAAAATTCCAGTCGGTTTCGAAGACGCGCAAGCGGCGTTCTGAGATCGTGTGCGATGTTGTCCGATACGCGACGCACATCCTCCATAAGCGTTTCTATTCGGTCGAGCATACTGTTCAGGTTATCGGTGAGCCTGTCAAAATCATCACCGGTGCCTTTCGTCGGTATTCGGCGAGAAAGATCGCCGGTCATAATCTCCCGGCTAGTCGCACTAATCGTCTCAATTCGCCGCATCATACTCCTGGTCATCATTAAACCACCGGCAAGTGCGAGTATGGCCATGATAGCAAGACCCCAAATGAGCGTCCTGACTATTAGTTGTTGAATTGCCTCAAGCTCCTGCATGTCCCGGCCAACGAGTAAATGAAACCCTCCTCGTAACTGAAATGTTCGCGCGCGTGCCCGACGTACTTGACTGTTGTCCACTGCTTCGTCTTCCAGCCGGAAATTCACCCATCCATCCGGTGATTCGGGTACCGCCGGCCAGCGATCGAGATTGCCGACCAAAGGCCTGAACCCTCTATCCGCCAGTAGGTAAATTGAAGAACCTGCCGGCTTTCGGGAGAGCCGTTCGGCGATCAGGTTAGTCAACCCCACGAGACCCCTGAGGCGATACCGCTCGGCCAGTCCGGTGATCTCCGCCTCGATGATGGCGTCGGTTTGCCGCCCCATATAGGAGACGGTCGACCAGTAGATAAACCCGAGTAACAGCAACACAGAGGCGCCGAACAACGCCATGTAGATCAGCGCGAGCCGGAAGTTGGAGCTGCGTAACAGCTTACTCGGACGCACGGAGCGTGTATCCGGCACCGCGTATGGTGTGCAGCAACGGCTGCCCGAATTCCTTGTCGATCTTTCGCCGCAACCGACTGACGTGAACATCGATTACGTTCGTCTGTGGATCAAAATGATAATCCCAGACATTTTCCAGCAGCATGGTTCGTGTCACCACCTGACCGGCGTGTCGCATCAAGTACTCGAGCAGCCGGAACTCGCGTGGTTGCAGCTCGATTACCTGGCCAGCACGCTTGACCACGCGAGTGAGCAGATCCAGCTGCAGATCATCGACCCGCAGTGAGGTCTCGGCAGCCTCGGTGTCGGCGCGGCGCACCAGCGCTTCGAGGCGCGCCAGCAACTCTGAGAAAGCGAACGGCTTGACCAGGTAGTCGTCCCCGCCTGCGCGCAGCCCCTGCACCCGATCGTCGACCTCGCCGAGCGCGCTCAGAATCAGCACCGGCGTGGTGTTGCCCGACGTGCGCAGCGTTTGAATGATGGAAAGTCCGTCAAGGCCGGGAAGCATACGGTCGACAATCGTTACATCGTAGCTTTGCTCCAATGCCATGAACAGCCCTTCCTTACCGTCCTGGGCATGGTCCACAACATGGCCTTGCTCTTTCAGGCCCTTGCGGATATAGGCGGCGGTGTCCGCATCGTCCTCGATCACCAGAACACGCATAGCAATCACACAATCCTAGGAAATTCCTGAAGCGGTTCGCCGGGCACTGACACCGGCGAGAGATAGTTGGTGAATTATTTTTGGCTCCGCGTTAATGATAACACGCGCTCGCGGGCAGGCCCGTGCCTTTCATGCGCGCGACCGGCGACCTTCTCCCACATGCCGTAGTTGATTTCGACCGCGAGCGCGGCCGTAAAAAAGGCCGCCCTTACGGGCGGCCGTCTGCGCCGTAAAGGCAGGACGTGGGTGTCACGCAAGACCGACGGCCACGAACTGCTTGTCATTATCGCGCTGAACCAGGAACAGCACCGCATCGCGTTCGTCCGCTGTCGCTTTCTCGACTTCGCGCACGACGTCTTTCGGATCGGATACCTGTATCTGGCCGACCATTACGATGGTATCGCCGGGCCGCAACCCCTTCTTGGCGGCGGGACTGTCGGGGCGCACGCCCACAATCAGAACACCTTCAGTGTTCGCGGAAAGCCGGTAACGCTGCCGCACCTCCGGCGTTAATGCAGCCAGCGACAGGCCAATCTTGCCGGCCGAGCGCACGCTGTCAGCACCGTCGTTAGCCGAGACGAGTTCATCGCTCGGCATCGTGGCGATAACCGCCTTCAGCGCGCGCTCCTTGCCGTCGCGCCATACCTTGATTCTGACCTTCGCGTCAGCCTTGGTTTCGGCAACCAGGCGTGGCAGGTCTTTCAAACGAGTTACTTCCTCACCGTTATAC
>JAZFPY010000211.1:0-7994 GCA_036444875.1 Woeseiaceae bacterium
TCCGCTATTTGCAGACGCTGAAGGAGATTGGCGGACAGACATCCAACACGATTGTTTTCCCGCTGCCGCTGGATCTCATTACGCCGTTGATGGAGCTGGGAAAAGCACTTAAGAAAGATCAGTAGGCCTGCGGTCATGCTGCGGAGTGCCGCGGAATAGTCACCGTAATTTCCGCGCCGCCCAGTGCCGATTTCCCGACGGCAACGTCGCCTCCGTAGGAACGTGCGATGTCCCTGACAACGGCGAGACCGATGCCGTGACCCGGCGCCGATTCGTCGAGGCGGCTGCCGCGTTGGAGTAACGCATTGGCGGCATCCTGTGGGATCCCCGGCCCGTCGTCGGCCACTGTCATAACCATGCCGCCCTCGGCATCGGCGGGTCTGATCATCAACGACACCTGCGAATCACACCACTTGCAGGCGTTGTCGAGCAGGTTTCCGGCAAGCTCCAGGAAATCGCCGGTATCTCCCCGGAATTCGGCATCTTCCGCGACGCTGGTGTCAATCGTCGGGTGCTTGTCGCTGTAAACCTTGGCCAGACCATCGACCAGGCGCGACAACTGCGATTCCATGGGTACCGGAGTCGTACCGATGGCATCTGCCGCAGTGGCTGCCGGCTTCCTGAGCTGGTAGCGCACGATTTCCGTCATCTGTTCAATCTGCGGTTCGAGCTGTGCAGTCAGTTTCGGAGACTTTTGCCGCGTCAGAATCGCCCGCATCGCGGCCAGCGGTGTCTTCAGGCTGTGCGCGAGATTGTCGAGCGTCTGCCGGTAGCGCTCGGAACGGGCACGTTGAGTGCCGATAAGGACGTTCATGTTGCGGGCTACGCCGCTAAGCTCTGTCGGAAAGCCTTCGGAAAGCGATTGCCGATTACCCTCTTCGATCTCGCCGATTTCCTGCTCGATCTGACGCAACGGACGCAACATGCCTCTCATCAGCAGGGATATTGAGAACAACATGATGATTGCGATTGCGCCGAACCAGGTAAATAGCTGGCGTCGAAATCGGGCGAGTTGTGCATTAGAGGAGTCGAGGCTTTCAGCAACGTAGAATACGTAGGGCTTGAGCTCACCGTCAGGCAGTTCCCACTGAACAGCAAGACTCAAAGTCATCAGTGGTGTGCCGTCTTCCATTTCCAGGCGAGAAAACTGCTGTGCGCCCGGTTCAGGAACCGGGCCGTGCGGCAAATCGAGGCCGAGGGACGAACGTGATCGCCAGACGTGATTGCCTTCGCTATCCTGCAAGTCGGCATAGAGACCGGATCCTACGTTGCCAAAACGGGGCTCCGGCAGACCGGCGGGCATCTCCAGCTCACCGGTCGCGTTCGGTTCAGCCGCCGCGAGCAGGGTCATGAGTTGTCCGTCGAGAATGTCCGCCCGGGCTTTCTCGCCGACGTCACGAAACGCAATGTCCAATACGGCAATCGTGGCGCCAAAGAAGAACAAAAGCAGAATACTTACGGAAATCAGTAGTCGGGCACTGAGCGAAGACATCTGGGAGATTTACGTATCCTGATTGCGCTCGAGTGCAAAGCGGTAGCCACGGCCACGCAGCGTTTCAATCGGTTTGAGCGTATTTTCCGGATCCATTTTCTTGCGCAGGCGGCCGATAAACACTTCGATAACATTACTGTCGCGCTCGAAGTCCTGGTCGTACAAACGATCCGTCAGCTCGGTCTTGGAGATCACCTCGCCCGCCCGAATCATCAGGTGCTCGATGATTTTGTACTCGTAGCTCGTAAGTTCTATTGATCGCTCGTCAACAGACAGATCCTGCCGCAAAGTATCGAGCGTGACCGGGCCCGCGCTCAATACTGCGGAGGCCCAACCGCCGCTGCGTCGGAGCAATGCGTTTACGCGGGCAGTTACCTCTTCGAAATGAAACGGCTTCACGACGTAGTCGTCGGCCCCTGCGCTCAGTCCGTCTACTTTGTCCTGCCAGCGGTCGCGCGCCGTCAGAATCAGTATCGGATAGGACTTGCCCTTTTCCCTGAGCTGACGGATGACATCGAGCCCGGAGATTTCAGGCAGCCCAAGATCGATGATTGCGAGGTCGATCGGGTACTCGAGCGCAAAGTAGAGTCCCTCCCTGCCGTCGGCGGCCTGCTCGACACCGAAGCCGGCCTCGGCGAGCTGGCTGCAGAGCGTTTCGCGCAGGGTTGCGTCGTCTTCGATTACGAGCAAGCGCATGGGGATTGTCCTCTGTCCGTCAGGGTCGCTTGCTGCGACCCTGGATCTTCACCGTCTTGACCTTGCCGTCCTCGGTCAGGACCTTGATGTGGTGGACTTCGCGATTGCCATTCATCCTGGTCTCGGCACTGACGATTCTGCCGTTGTATTGCCGTTTAACCATTTCAACGGCCTGAGACAGCGTGGGACCGTTACTTTGGGCAATCATCAGAATGCGCTCGTTCCTGCTGTCACTGACAGCGACTTCTGCGACTTGTCCAAGCCGGTCGCCGAGGTCAAATTTGCCGGCCAGCGCCTGGGGGGCAGCGCATAAGGCAAGAGCGAGCAGCAAAATTTTCAACGAAGATTCCATCATGTTGTATCCGAAATTCGGCTTCAAACCCGTTCAGAACGCAATCATCCAAACAAGTGACGCCGATTGCAACGAAGCCGGTCACAGGGACCGGCTTGCTGCCTGCTTACGGGGCTGGTCTCACGTCAACCCGGATCCGCATGCGCTTGCCTGGATCAGTTGGCATCCTTGTCGCATATTTCTGACCGTTATACACGTAGACTACGTTATAGCCATCAATGCGCTCCTCTTCGTGAGTCTGGTAATTGGTTTGGCAACGGCGCACTGGTCGTCCGTACTGCGTCGTGACATAGCCACCCGCTTTGGCAGTCGCCACTTCGCTGCCGATCGCGGCCCCGGCCAGTGTGCCGAATAGGGTTGCCGCGTCACGGTGATGTCCATGACCCAACTGATTGCCGATGACGCCGCCGATGATCGCGCCAATAATCGTGCCGCCTGCGGTACCCCTGGGGCGCTGTGCCACGGAGTAGTACTCGGTGTCGTTCCAGCACTCCTGTACCGGCGTTCTTACTGTCACGTAGCGAATAATCGGCTCGGACCTGATGACACGCGCGTAGTCGTAGATCGCATCCGACTGACCGTATGAGGCGTATTCATGCTCTGCCATTGCCGGTGCCGCAGCCAAGGCAATTGACAGCACGGCAGCGCTCGAGATGGTCGCAATCCTGGCTTTAATGTTCATGGCGATACTCCATTTTCCAAACACCTGGCCCGCTATTCCGCGGAGCCTGGTACGGAGAATAGACCCGAGCCAATGAACGCTGCCTGAATACACGAGCTGGTTGGAACACCCGTTTCTCCCACAAACTGAACGGCATGTGAATGAGTCGGGCGGGACCCGTACTACGCCTGGTCCGATACTTTGTTCTTTGCCAACTGCCATTTTGCTTCAAGCGAATCGATGTCGAAGTCAGTTAGCGATGCACCACTTTCCCTGACGTCAGACTCCATCTGCCGGAACCGCTGTTCGAACTTTCGATTGGCACTGACAAGCGCCTGTTCCGGGTCAATTCTGAGGTGACGCGCGAGATTGACGACGGAGAACAGCAAATCGCCGAGTTCCTCTGTCACTTCTGCCGCTCCCTGTCGCTGTAGCGCCTCATCCAGCTCCGCCAACTCCTCATCCATTTTCTGCCGGGCACCACTCTCATGCGGCCAGTCAAAGCCCGTAGTGGCCGCCCTTTTGCCCAGTTTTTCAGCCCGTTTCAAAGCCGGCAGCGCATTCGCGACGCCATCGAGAATGCTGGCCTGCATATCCGTCGTGGCCTGCCTTTCGGCTGTCTTGATGCGCTCCCAGCTACCCTGGACGGCTCCCCGGGCCCGCTCCGCTGCGTTACCAAACACATGCGGGTGCCGCCGCAGCATCTTGTTGCAAATCCCTGCAGCCACTTGGTCGAAATCGAAGGCGCCGGCCTCAGCAGCCATTTGTGCATGAAAAACCACCTGAAACAGCAAATCTCCCAGTTCGTCACACAGTCCGGTCATGTCATCCCGGGCGATTGCCTCGGCGACCTCATATGCTTCCTCAACCGTATAAGGGGCGATGCTGGCGAAGTCCTGCTCGCGGTCCCAGGGGCAGCCTGCCGCCGGGTCCCGCAAGCTTGCCATGATTTCACGTAGATTCTCTATTGAACTCATAACTTACGGTTACTTATCATAATAGTAGTTGTCTCAGCGCTACCAGCATGCTGGCCGTGGCGCCCCAGATACGCATGGATGCATAGTTGAACTCGACGATTGGCACCGTGACGCCGTGGAATTCTCTCTCGGACTGCCGCTGGTTACTAGCATCCAGGAGGAATGACAATGGCACTTCAAAGGCATGTTCGACCTCACTGTGGTCCAGGGTCAGGCTTATGGTTGGCTGAATAAGCCCGACTATCGGTGTTACAGCGTAACCGGTCACCGTTAACATCGGCTGAAGAAAGCCTGCTATGTCCACTTGCTCAGGCTTGATGCCCACTTCCTCATGGGTTTCGCGAAGCGCGGTCACGGTAATGTCTGCATCGGCCGGTTCCATGCGGCCGCCCGGGAAGCTGACCTGGCCGGCGTGAATTTTCAGGTCCGCAGACCTTTGCGTCAGTAGCACGGAGAGACCGTCCGGATGCTCGAGAATCGGGATAAGGACGCCGGCCGGCTTCAGGTTTTCGCACATCTTGCGGCGCAGCTCTTCGGGCCATGCACGGCTGCCCGGTGGCATGACCACGGCCAGCGGGTCGGTGGGCATGCGCGTGCCGGCCATGCGCTCGCGTATGTGTCCCGCGGTGACCTGGGCCGGTTGGATTTTGCCGGACATCAGATCAGTTCTTGATGCCGCCCTGGGTCAGTGAAGCCGGATCGAGCAGCCGATCCAGTTCCTCGTCGGTGAGGTCGGTCATCTCACGTGCCACATCTTTAACAGGCCGTCCTTCCGCGTAGGCCTTCTTCGCAACGGCCGCCCCTTTCTCGTAGCCGATCACCGGGTTCAGTGCCGTAACAAGAATGGGATTTCGATCCAGCGCGCGGTCCAGATTGGACTGATTCACCGTGAAACCGCGGATCGCCTTGTCCGCGAGACAGACTACGGCATTTGCCAGCAATTCGATGCTCTGCAGCAGGTTATAGGTGACTACCGGCAACATGACATTGAGTTGGAAATTGCCGGACTGGCCGGCCATCGTGATTGTCACGTCGTTGCCGATGACCTGTGCACAGACCATCGCGACCGCCTCGGGAATCACGGGGTTTACCTTGCCTGGCATGATGCTGGATCCGGGCTGCACCGCAGGCAACGCGATTTCGCCGAGACCAGCCAATGGCCCCGAATTCATCCATCGAAGGTCATTGGCAATCTTCATCAGACTGACGGCGAGTACTTTCAGTTGCCCCGACGTCTCTACGGCAGCGTCCTGACTGGAGAGGCCCTCAAACAGGGAGCCCGCCTGCGTGAACTCGAATCCGCATCGTTCGCTCAACAGGACGGCAACCTTGCTGCCAAACTGCGGGTGCGCGTTAATCCCGGTCCCGACTGCGGTGCCACCCTGCGCAAGGGCGCACAACCGTGCCATCGCATCGTTCAGACGATCGATGCCATGTTCTACCTGTGCCCGCCAGCCGTCGAGTTCCTGGCCGAGCGTCACCGGCATCGCATCCATGAGATGGGTGCGTCCTGTCTTGACTACCGAGCTGCATTCTTCGCTTTTCTCCTGCAACGTGCGGGCCAAATCGCGTAATGCGGGCAACAACTGGTCGTGAATGCCTATCGCGGCACTGACGTGGACGCATGTCGGAATCACGTCATTGCTGCTTTGACACATATTCACATCATCATTTGGATGGACTTCCGAACCGAGTCCCTCAGTCGCCAGTCTGGCGATGACCTCGTTTGCATTCATATTGGAACTGGTGCCGGACCCGGTCTGGAAAACATCGATCGGAAAATGTTCGTCATGACTCCCCTCTGCGACTTGAAGCGCTGCCGCTTGAATAGCCACGGTCTTATCCTTCGTTAGCAGACCAAGCTCGGAATTGGCCCCGGCCGCCGCCCACTTGACAAGGCCCAGGGCCGCTATGAACTGGCGTGGCATGGCGAGTCCACTGATCGGAAAATTCTCGACTGCCCTCTGGGTCTGTGCGCCCCATAGCGCATCCGCCGGGACTTTTAGTTCGCCCATGCTGTCGCGTTCCGTACGAAATGACTTGTCGCTCATCGTTTATTGATCTCCGCGCGCCTGCTTGAGGTGATGCCGGCAGCCGCAAACTGTATACCTTTATATTGTATGGTCCTTCGGGCGTTTCAAGCGTCGCTACGCCGCATGGCCGATGGTGTATGATTCGCGGTTTGCGCCCCCAAGTCCAGCCCGCATATGGAACATACAAGTCTCAGAGCACTGTCACCGGTCGATGGGCGGTACGCGGGCAAGGTCGAGCCCCTGCGCGACATTTTCAGCGAGTACGGCCTCATACGCTACCGTGTGCTGGTCGAAATTCGCTGGCTGCAGTGGCTTGCCGACGAACCCGACATCGGAGAAGTTGCTCCGTTGTCGCCAGTCGTGAAGGATATGCTTAATCGCATCGTCGACGAATTTTCCACCGACGATGCCGAGCGCGTCAAGAAGATCGAAGCGACGACAAATCACGACGTGAAAGCGGTCGAGTACTACATCAGGGATAAGATTGGCGGGGGCGCCGACATCGGTAATATCGGAGATTTCATTCATTTCGGCTGTACGTCCGAGGATATCAACAACCTTGCCTATGGGCTCATGTTGCGCAACGCTCGCGACGAAGTTTTGCTGCCGCAGATGAAAAATGTACTCGCCAGGCTGCGAACGATTTCCACCGAATATGCCGACCTGCCAATGTTGTCGCGTACCCATGGACAGATCGCCAGTCCGACGACGGTTGGCAAGGAAATGAAAAATGTTGTCGCCCGCCTTGCACGGGCACGCGATCAACTTGCCGGCGTCGAGGTACGCGGCAAGTTCAATGGCGCCGTCGGCAACTTCAATGCGCAGGTCGCAGCATATCCCGATGTCGACTGGCCGCGTATCAGTCAGCGGTTCATTGAGTCATTGGGACTTCACCCCAACCTTCTCACGACGCAGATCGAACCACACGACTGGACCGCCGAATATGCTCACGCGTTGGTCCGATTCAACACGGTTCTTCTGGATCTGTGTCGCGACATCTGGGGCTACATCTCGCTTGGATACTTTCGTCAGCGCAGCACCAGAGATGAAGTAGGATCGTCAACGATGCCCCATAAAGTGAATCCGATCGATTTCGAAAATGCGGAAGGTAACCTGGGGCTGTCGACGGCGATGCTGAGTCACTTCGCGAGCAAGTTGCCTGTTTCGCGCTGGCAACGGGACCTGACGGATTCGACGGTACAGAGGAATTTCGGGGTCGCGATCGCCTATTTGTTGATCGCCATTCACTCCTGTTTGAAAGGACTCGGAAAACTGGAAGCGGACCCCGCGGTGATTCAAAAGGACATCGAACAAAGCTGGGAGGTCCTTGGCGAGGCCATACAGACCGTCATGCGGCGCTACGGCATACCGGAACCCTATGAGAAACTCAAGGCGCTGACGCGCGGCAAACAAGTGACCAAAGAGCTATTGCACGATTTCGTGAAGTCACTGGACATTCCGGATGACGCAAAGCAGCGGCTTCTTGATTTGACGCCTGCGACCTACACAGGACTCGCCAGCTCACTCGCAAGAATCGACGGCTGACTCTCACAGACACTGCTGGTACTCCGTCAAGGTGATATTGATGGGTTCAGCGAGTCGTGAAGTGGTTGCACCCAGAGGGCATATAAAACCGCCAGGCGCGCCTCGCCGGTAATGGCGCGTCCTTGCCAAGAGGCGCAACACCGCGGACGACCGCTGCACGGCTCGCCCGAAGGGAGCTACCCAGATGCTCCAATACGGCGTTGCAGTCCTTGTAAAGGACATGCCATTCTCTGCGGAC
>JAZFPY010000212.1:0-8578 GCA_036444875.1 Woeseiaceae bacterium
CATTTTGCCGCGCATCTTCGCCCAGTCGGCGACGGCGGTTCGGATGTCTCCCAATACTTTGAAGATTTCATGTTCGAGAATATTGAGGAATTGCTCGTCGGTTTCTTTGTCGACAGCGAAGCGAATAAACGACTCGTCATAGCCACCGTTCGAGGTATCCAGCACGTCCTGGATCCGGTCTCTGGCGTCACGCTGCACCCGCAATACGGGATGCACGGTAAATTGGATAGCCAAATCCTGGCGAGTGATGGCTGCCGAAACCGAATCGACCAGGAACGGCATGTCATCGTTGACCATTTCGATAAACGTATAGGGTGACGTATAGCCGTCTCTTTTTTCTGTTGGGTTGAAAATCCGCAAGAGCGGCTGGCCTTTTTTCCTGACCCGAGCAAACTCGAGGTGAGATATTGCCGCGCGCGCCATTTTTTTGATCGACTTGCCTTCCATGTCTTCCACAGGAACGTCGACGAAGTATTGCCGCAGGAAGTTGTCTATCTGCTTCCTGCTCTTGAGAGAATTCGACTTGGGTTTCGACGCGACGATTTCGTCGATCAGACGATCCTTAATGTCGCTGATGCGACGGAGTTTTTGTCTTGTCACTGCAGGTGCTCCGATCGGGCTCTATACCGATCCGGTTTGCAATAATATCTCGTTTCTCTGGGCCGTGTTACTGCGGTTTTTCCAGATCCTGAATCATTGCGGCAAGGATTCGAGCCGCGTCGCCATCCGTCATACAGCGATGATCGAAATCGAGGGACAATGGTATGCGCCTGTGTATCTCGATTCCACCCATTACTGCCACGACATCGTGCTGTAGTTTGCCGGATCCTACAGTTGCCACCGTCGGCGGTACCATGATCGGCGTCGCATATTTTCCAAGCAAAAGTGCCGAAATGACGCAGGAAGGCTGCAGCACACAGGCCGCATGGAGGTCCGCCGTCGCCGACCGGCTGCACCGCGGGGATTGTCTATTCCTGTGGGGCGCTTATGAGGCGCGCGCGGGCCAACAGGCGCTTCATTATGACGCTCAGCGTTTGAATCTCATCGTGGCTTAGCGCATGCAGAAGGTCCTCTTCGAATTTCAGTGCCAGTGGCGCTATTTCGTCGTGGACCCGCTCGCCCTCTTCAGACAGGCGAAGGATTGAACGCCGGCGGTCTGCGTCTGCGAACTGGCGATCGACCCGGCCGGTGTCGATGAGTTTCGTAACCGCCCGGCTGACGGCAACCTTATCCATCAATGCTCGTTCTGCGACTTCGACGGCTGACAAGCCTGGGAACCGGCCCAGAACGGCGATGACATGCCATTCGGGAATGGAAAGGCCGAATTGCTTGTTGCAGGCGGTGGCGATCGTGCTGCTTATAGTGTTTGACAGAATGGACAGCCGGTATGGCAGAAAGTTTTCGAGGATCAATTCGCTTTTCATCGCATCGTCCGGGTCAGTTCCGCAGTTCCGAGGCTAGTGGTCCATCCATCAACATAGCCTTGTTGGGCCACAAGCATACCTGGTCACTTTGGCAATATACTCACTTGTCTCTCGCAGCAACGGATATTTCCGGGCTCAGACGCCTAAGACACATGGGGTGCATGCAGATACGCCGTCGATTGCATCTCGATGAGCCTTGACGTCGTCCTTTGGAACTCGAAAGCAAGCTTTGGCCCGGTATACAAAGACTCGATAGCGGTAGCCGCCGAGACCATCAGTTTTACTTTACGGTCGTAAAATTCGTCCACCAGCGCGACAAAACGCCGGGCCTGGTTTTCCTGATCGGCGGCCAGCACCGGGATGTTGGATACGATGACGGTCGGATACCAGCACGCAATCTCAATGTAGTCCTGCTGGCTGCGTGGGCCGTCGCAGATGTCTTCAAAATCGAACCACGCGACGCCCTTGGCGCAGCGTTCAGTGCGAATACCCCGGCCAAGAATGTCCAGCACACGACCGTCGACAACATCGCCAGACGCAATTTCCAGAAAATAATGCGTGAGTCTGGCATCGGCATCATCGTCGGCGGGCGTCAAATAAGTTCCCGCCTGCTGCAAAAGACGCAGGCGATAATCGGTGTCGCCGTCGAGTTGCAGGACCTGCGTGTGAGTCTCGAGCAAATCGATAACGGGCAGAAACCGTTCGCGCTGCAGGCCATTTCGATAAAGGTCTGAAGGCCGTGAATTCGACGTTGCGACAAGCGTGACTCCGCGTCTGAATAAGCCGTCGAGCAGGCGGCCAAGTATCATCGCGTCGGCGATATCACTGACGAAGAATTCGTCGAAGCAAAGCACCTTGGTCTGTCGCGAGATATCGGCTGCGACCTGATCCAGAGGATCTTCAGTGTCGACAATCGCCTGGAGCCTGTCATGTACATCGCCCATCATGCGGTGAAAATGGATGCGCGTTTTCTTTTCAAGCGGCAAGGTCTCGAAGAACAGGTCCATCAGAAACGTCTTGCCGCGACCGACGTCTCCCCACAGATACAGTCCCGGAATGCCCGAGTAATCCTTTCTGGCGGGCAAACGAAGCGCGCGCCGGAGTCTCCGCAGCGGGTCCATGGCCTTCACCAGGTCTACCTGCAGCCTGGCAAGTCGATCGACCACAAGCTCCTGGGCCGGATCGCGGACGTGGCCTTCGTGTCTGAGACTTTCCCGGTATGCGCTGCGTATGGTCACGTTAATAGTGTTCCTGAATTTCGCGCTAGACTACAATAATTCGGGGTCTGTCCCGGGGTCTGTCCCTTGCAAGAATGTTTCGGGCGGTTGGAGGTAATGAAGAATGTCTGACGCTGTCGAGCGTGAATCCATGGAATTCGATGTCGTCGTCGTCGGTGGGGGGCCTGCCGGCCTGGCTGCTGCATGCCGGCTGATGCAACTCTCGCAGGAGGCTGGCGAGGAATTGTCGGTTGTCGTGGTCGAAAAAGGATCGGAGATCGGGGCTCATATCCTGTCCGGCAACGTATTCGAACCCAGGGGTCTCGAGGAGCTGTTCCCCGATTATCAGGAGCAGGGTGCACCGGTTACGACCGCCGTCTCCGGCGACAATATTCACTATTTCCTTGGCGCTTCGATCTCACTCAAGATACCCGGGCTTTTCGTCCCGACTCCGATGCACAACGAGGGCAACTACATCATCAGTCTGGGCAGGCTTTGTCAGTGGCTGGGCGAGCAGGCGGAGGCGCTCGGTGTCAACGTCTTCCCGGGTTTTGCGGCATCGGCAACACTTTACGATGGCCAGGGCAGGGTGCGTGGCGTGGCGACCAGCGATATGGGGGTTGGCAAAGACGGACAGCACAAATCGACATTTCAGGCTGGCTACGAGTTAGTGGCGAAGTACACAATTTTTGCTGAAGGTTGCCGTGGCAACCTCGGTGAGGAACTCATCGACAAGTTCGATCTGCGAAAAGATGCTGATCCCCAGCGTTACGGCATCGGCCTCAAGGAAATATGGGAAATCGAGCCGTCGAAACACGTAGCGGGTCTCGTCGTGCACACCATGGGTTGGCCGTTAAAAAACGACACCGAAGGCGGTGGATTTCTCTACCACGCCGAAAACAATCAGGTGTTTCTCGGTTTGATCATTGCGTTAAATTACACCAATCCGCACCTCGCGCCGTTCGAAGAATTTCAACGGTGGAAACAGCACCCGAAAATTCGCCAATATCTTGAAGGCGGCGAGCGAATCGCATACGGCGCCCGAGCCGTCAACAAAGGTGGTCTGCAATCTTTGCCTAAACTCGTATTTCCGGGCGGCATGCTGGTCGGTTGCGACGCCGGATTTCTGAACACGGTGAAAATCAAGGGTGCGCACACGGCGATAAAGACCGGCATGCTGGCGGCCGAAAGCGTTTTCGAGGCGCTTGCCGGCGGAGACGAGGGTTATGGTGTGCTGGAGGCTTACGAAACACGCGTCCGTAATTCGTGGGTGCAGGATGAAATGTACCGGGGTCGAAATTTTGCGCCGTCACTGCACAAGTTTGGTAATTTCTTTGGTGCCGCTTTTACTTTTATCGATCAGAATATTTTCCGTGGAAAATTGCCCTTTACGCTGCGTGATCCGCACGCCGATCACGATTCGCTCAGCAAGGCGAGCGACGCGAAAAGGATCGACTATCCGAAGCCTGACGGTGTAATCAGTTTCGATCGGCTATCGTCGGTGTTTTTGTCCGGTACGAATCACGAAGAGGATCAGCCCTCACACCTGAAACTCAAGGACGTGTCAATTCCGGTCGACTACAACTTGCCGGAATTCGACGAACCAGCGCAGCGATACTGCCCGGCCGGCGTTTACGAGATCGTGACTGACAACGGAAAGCCCAGATTTCAGATCAACGCGCAGAACTGTGTGCACTGTAAGGCCTGCGATATCAAGGATCCCAGACAGAATATCGTCTGGGTCGTACCCGAAGGCGGCGGTGGCCCTAATTATTCGGGCATGTAAGGTCGAATCGCGGCTTCATCGCTCCCGCGCATCCTGCGGTTGATTCGGGCATCCTGCCCTCAGCCCTTCGGGCTAACGCCTATGTCGTTATCCAAAATCGCTCCCGGCGATTTTGTCGCGTTATCAGTACATCCATGTACAAAAAGCCGCTCCTACTTGGGCTGCATCCTGATTGCGCCGTCCAGTCGGATCGTCTCGCCATTGATCATCGCGTTGCCGTAAATACTCGCGACGAGGTCGGCGAATTCCTCGGGCCTGCCCAGGCGAGGCGGGAATGGCACCTGTGCCCCAAGCGACTGCTGAATTTCCTCGGACAATCCGGCCATCATCGGTGTCATGAAAATACCGGGCGCAATCGTATTGACCCGGATGCCGAACCGCGCCAGTTCCCGGGCGATCGGCAACATCATGCCGATGATGCCGGCCTTGGATGCGGAATAGGATGCCTGACCGATCTGACCCTCGTATGCAGCTATTGATGCAGTGCTGACCACGAGGCCACGCTCACCGTCTGCGTTGGGCTCATTCAGTTGCATGACGGCAGCTGCCTCTTTGGTAACGATGAAAGCGCCGACCAGATTGATCTGAATGGTTTTGCTAAACGAATCCACTGGTGCCGGGCCCTCTCGACCCAAAACGCGTGCAGGGAGTAATACGCCGGCGCAATTGACGGCGAGTGTTATGCCGTCTATGAATTCGGCCGCTTTCCTGATTGAATCTTTGACGCCTGCCTCATCCGTGACATCGGTTTTCAGGAAGATTGCGCGGTCTCCTAATTCTGCTGCGCTTTTGACGCCTTGTTCTTCATTCACATCGAGCAGGGCGGTGTAGCCTCCCGCATCAATTACGTGCCTGGCGGTCGCCAGTCCGAGTCCGGAAGCACCGCCGGAAATGACGGCTTTAGCTGAAGCAAGATCCATACATGTTTTCCTGTTTAGTTTGTTTCGATTCCGATGGCGACCGCTTCGCCGCCGCCGATACAAAGAGATGCAATGCCGCGGCCGCCGCCACGACGACGTAATGCATTAAGGAGTGTCACGATGATCCGAGCTCCGGATGCGCCGATGGGATGCCCTAACGCGCAGGCACCGCCATTCACGTTGATCTTATCGTGCTCAATACCGACCTCACGCATTGCTGCCATGGTGACGCAGGCGAAAGCTTCGTTGACTTCGTAAAGATCAACCGAATCCGTGTTCCAGTCCAGTCGCTCATGCAGCGCCTTGATCGCGTAGACGGGCGAGGTCGTGAACCAGGCCGGGTCCTGGGCAAAACTTGAGTGTCCGACGATCGTCGCAAGCGGCTCTATGCTGCGTCGTTCCGCCTCGCTCGCAGACATCAAAATGAGGGACGCCGCGCCATCGGATATCGATGACGAGCTGGCCGCGGTCACTGTCCCATCCTTGCGGAACGCAGGCCGTAAAGTCGGAATCTTGTCGATGTTCGCTTTGCCCGGTCCCTCGTCGTCGCTTACTGTTAACTCATCTTTTCGGGTCTTCACTGCGACCGGTGCAATTTCTGACTCGAACGCGCCGCTCGAAGCTGCTTCTCTGGCGCGTGTCACGGATGCAATCGCAAAATCGTCTTGTTCCTCGCGCGTGAAGCCATACTTATCTGCGGTAAGATCGGCGAAATGCCCCATCATGTTGCCGTCATAAGGGTTCTGCAGCCCGTCGAAGAACATGTGATCGAGCACCTCCTGGTGACCCATGCGATAGCCGGACCGTGCCTTCGGCATCAGGTAAGGTGCGTTGCTCATGGACTCCATGCCACCGGTGATCACAATGGTGGCGCTGCCGGCGACGATCAGGTCATGACCCAGCATGGTCGTTTTCATGCCTGAACCGCACACCTTGTTGACGGTTGTGCAAGGAATACCTGTTGGGATGCCAGCCGCGAGTGCAGCCTGCCTCGCCGGTGCTTGGCCAAGACCGGCCGGCAATACGCAGCCGAGCAGGACCTCGTCAACGTCTGATGAATCGAGGCCGCAGTCCGTGATCGCCGCTTTCGTTGCCGTTGCAGAAAGTTCAATTGCGGTGACCGGGCTCAACGCTCCCAGAAACGCACCCAGTGGCGTGCGGCGTGCCGCGACGACAACAATCGATTCCTTTTTCAATAACTGATCATCATGCGCAAGGGTTGGCTACTTTCCCTTTTTTTGTGCCGCTGCGCAAGGCGACGACAGCACTTCAGGCCGCCGTCTCTGCTAACAAGTCCGGCTCGTCCAGAACGGTCAGGATGCGTTGGCGTGCAAGCTCAGCCAGATCCTTGCTGTTTTCGAATGCCGGGTTGGTCGGTTCGATCGGATTGAGTACTTCAAGTCTGAGATGGCCATGCCGTGGCATGAGCGTCTGTGAGGGCAGTATGTGGCGGGATCCGAAAATGACTATGGGCACCACTGGCAAATTGCTGTTAATCGCGGCAGCAAACGCGCCCGCTCGAAACCGGTCGAGACCGGGCTTGTGCAAGAACGTGCCTTCGGGGAAGAACGCCAGCGACTCCCCCGCATCGGCGACTTTCAGAAGCCGACGAGCGTCCCGCGCACTGCCTGAGACGTCAAATCTCTCGACGAATTCGGAGCCGATGCGCCGAAGCAGGTATCCTGCGACGGGAATCCTGCCCATCTCGCCTTTGATGACGAAGCCGAATCGCGGCGGCAAAAATGCGTTCAAAATGACGCCGTCAAGGTAGCTGGCGTGGTTTGCCACGACGATGCATTGGCTCGTGGGGATTTTTTCGAGACCGCGTATCGCGGCTTTTATGCCGGCTCCTGCAAGAATCCCCCGTCCAGCGGTGCTGACCCAGCGCCTGCGCCGCTCCTTTCCGGGCAACAGCAAGGCGGCGAGAAGTGCAGCGGAGACGCCAATAACGAAAACGACCCAGGCATATATGGCCCAGAGATAGGCTGCGACTTTGCCGGCGGCTCTAAGGATCGTATTGCTCATTGATGCCGAAAATTCCAGTTTTTCATTGCGATCCGGCCTGACCTGGGTGCCCCGGGGAAACGATGGCAGGCGAAAATCGGCGCCACCGTTTATAGATTTCTCCGTTCATGCTGTGACGCAAGTCACTTTATGTTAATGCCATGATGAATATGTGACAGCGGTCACGCCCGTTACGGTACCGTCTCAGCATACTCAAAACCTTGAAAAATCCGTTGCTTGGCGATCAAGTTGTCGGGAAATGCGGGGAGGATCTGGTTCTTCCGGGCGCGGCTCAATCCGCGGCGTATGCTACCAGCGAATCGATGCAGATGTTATGGCCGACATCACCCGGCAAATATATCGGCAAGCGGGCAAGGGATTGCTGTAAGACCCGATGGAAATTATGGCGAATACGCAGCAAAACAAACCTGACTCCAAGACGCAGTCGAGTTCTGAGGCACTGATCGACCAGTTTCTTGATGCGATCTGGATGGAACGTGGCCTGTCCAAGAACACCTTGGGCGCGTACCGTGCTGACCTGATGACACTGTGGCGCGGTTTGGCCGAACGGGACGTGTTGGTCGAACACGCCGAAAAAGCCGACCTTCTCGAGTTCATTGCAAAGCGCGTGGAGCGTGGCGCCAAGCCACGTTCAACGGCAAGGCAACTTTCAAGCTTCAGACGATTCTTCCGTTACATCATGCGTGAAGGCCTGAGGAATACCGACCCGACCGCCGACATCGAGATGCCGAGAATCGGCCGCTCGCTACCGACCACACTGACCGAGGACGAGGTCGATGCCCTGCTGCATGGGCCGAATACCGATGAACCACTGGGCCATCGTGACCGCGCCATGCTCGAGTTGCTGTATGCAACTGGTCTGCGGGTTTCGGAGTTAATCAACCTCAAACAATCCGAGGTCAATTTCAATCAGGGCGTCTTGCGAATCGTGGGCAAAGGCGACCACGAGCGCCTGATACCACTGGGCGAGGAATCGCAACGGTGGCTGCGGACCTTTCTCGACGGTCCACGGATGGAGATTCTGCTCGAGCGCCAGACTGATTACCTCTTCCCGACCCGGCGCGGCGACCGCATGACGCGTCAGGCTTTCTGGCACATTATCAAGCGGTATGCGCAGAAAGCCGGTATTGACAAGAAACTGTCACCGCACAGCCTCCGTCACGCGTTTGCCACCCATTTGCTGAACCGCGGAGCCGACCTCCGGGT
>JAZFPY010000213.1:0-10010 GCA_036444875.1 Woeseiaceae bacterium
AATAATACCACAGCAGGGCCTGTCACAGCAGGGTTTGCGGCACTTTTGGGGGCCTATATACTAGTGGTCCATCAATATAAGCTCGTTGGACCAATAGCACCGGAGACGAGCTTCTCTACGGTCCAAAAAGGCAGGCGAGATCCCGAACAATGACTGTTGCGCAACACAATGTTGACGATGCTGAGATTTCAAGATTTGAGGCACTGGCCTCACGCTGGTGGGATCCCGCCGGTGACTTTCGGCCGCTACACCAGATAAACCCGCTCAGGCTCGACTACATTCGGCAACGGGCGACGCTGAAGGACAGCCGCGTTCTCGACATCGGTTGTGGCGGCGGAATCCTCGCGGAATCAATGGCGGTCAATGGCGCCAGAGTGACCGGTATCGATATGGCCGAGAGGACGTTGGCGGTGGCACGACTGCATCAGGCTGAATCCGGCACAAACGTCGATTACCAGAAGTCGACGGCGGAGTCGTTCGCCAGCGAGCACGCGAATGATTTCGATGTGGTTACCTGCCTCGAGATGTTGGAACACGTGCCGGAACCGATGAAGGTTGTGGCGTCCTGTGCCGAGCTCGTAAGGCCGGGGGGCAACGTGTTTTTTTCCACCATTAATCGCAACCCCAAAGCATTCCTTTTCGCGATTGTTGGTGCCGAATACCTGTTGCGCCTGTTACCGGCAGGCACACACGAATACGAAAAATTCATTCGCCCTTCCGAGCTCGAGGCCTGGGCTCGCCATGCAGGACTCGAGTTAGAAGGCAGTATTGGTCTTCACTACAATCCTTTGACGCGTGAATATTCCCTTGGCGACAACCTCGACGTGAATTATCTGATGCACTTCCGCCGCCCCGACAACAGCTGACGATGGGCAAGGCCCTCGGCAAAATCGACGCAGTTCTGTTTGATCTGGACGGCACGCTGATCGATACAGCGCCGGACATGGTCGCCGTCCTGGTGGAATTGCAGCAGGCGCACGGCCTCGAGCCGTTGCCTTATGCGACTGCCAGGGCAAACGTCTCTAACGGTGCCCTTGGTCTCATTCGGCTTGCTTTTCCGGACACAGCGGAGTCGGAGGCCAACGCATTACATCTTGAGTATCTCGAGCGTTACGAAGGTTCGGTATGCAACGAATCGCGGATTTTCCCGGACTTGCCAGAGCTGCTGGATGATCTTGACGGGCGAAAATGCCCCTGGGGTATTGTCACGAATAAGCCGCAGAGGATGACGGATCCTTTGCTGGCCGCGCTCGGGCTGCCGAGCCGCCTGAGCTGCGCCATCAGTGGCGACACGCTGCCACAGCGCAAGCCCGACCCGGCACCGCTTTTGCTCGGCTGCAAGCAGACCGGGACGGCACCGCAGCGGACCGTTTATGTCGGCGATGCGGCGAGGGACATGCAGGCCGGACGTGCTGCCGGCATGATCACGATCGCGGCTGCCTACGGTTATATCCTCCCTGGCGACGACCCGCACTCCTGGAACCCGGATGCAATCGCTTCCAACACCAAAGAACTCGCCAAAATGCTCCTGAAAGCGGTTACTCTGGAGGCCTGATGCCCGCTATTGAAATCGACCCCGTTTTTCTGCAAATCGGCGTACCGGCGTTGGCTCTGGGTCTTCTGCTGGGCGGTTTGCTTGCCTGGTTTATTGCCTGGAACCGCCGCCAGCAACTGCAGCAGTCCGTTGCCGTCCTGGAAACCCGGATAAAAGACCAGGACGCCTTACAGCGGGAACGTGACGGCGCATTCGAGGTCGCGTCAGGCAGGCTTGCAACCGCCTTCTCAGAATTGGCCAACCAGTCGCTCAAATCCAATAGCGAGAATTTCCTCAGGCTGGCAGAGCAAAACCTCGCGGCCCATCAGGAAAAAGCCAAGCGTGAACTCGGTGACCGGGAACAGGCGATCGAGAACCTCGTCAAACCCATACGCGAATCCTTGCGACAGTCCCAGCAACAGATCACCGAGCTGGAAAAAGCCCGCAGCGAGGCATATGGCAACATCAAGTCACAACTGGAAGCGATGCAGAGCAGCCAGCAATCGCTGGCACAGGAAACGCAGAATCTCGTCAAGGCGTTGCGACGTCCGGAGGTTCGCGGCCGCTGGGGAGAAATGACCTTACGCCGTCTCGTTGAACTCGCTGGCATGGTCGAGCATTGTGACTTTCAGGAACAGGTACACACAGTCGATGATGACACGATAATCCGGCCGGACATGATCGTTCGTATGCCCGATCAGCGCGAGCTCGTGGTCGATGTGAAAACGCCGCTCGATGCCTATCTCGAAGCCGTAGAGGCGAAAGATGATACCCAACGCAAACTCGCGCTGGAACGGCACGCCCGTAATGTCCGCGAGCATATTCGGAAGCTTGCAGGGAAAGCCTACTGGAACCAGTTCTCGCGAAGCCCGGAGTTCGTCATCCTTTTTATCCCCGGGGACCAGTTTCTGAGCGCGGCTCTGGCTGAGGATCCCGACTTGATCGACACTGCGCTGTCCCAGCAAATCATTCTCGCCACACCAACAAGTTTTGTGGCCCTGCTCAAGGCCGTCGCATACAGCTGGCGACAATTGTCTCTTGCCGAGAATGCCGAAGAAATCCGCAAACTTGCGGAAGGTCTATACGGCAGATTGACTGCCTTTGCGGGACACATGAACAAAGTCGGCAAACAACTGGCAAGCAGCGTCGAGCATTACAATCGAGCCGTCGGCTCGCTTGAACGAAAAGTTCTGCCCGGCGCGCGAAAATTTGTAGAGCTGGGCATTCGGCCAAAGAAGAAACTCGAGCAGCTTGAGCCGCTGGAGGCGCTGCCACGAACAATGGATGAAAGCCACAAAGACGCCGAGGATGACGGCAAAGCAGTTTCGATCGAAACCGGCGACAAGACCTTGCAATAGAACTTCGAGATCGCGCAGTAATCCGCAACACCCGAATCCAGGAACTACAAGGATCGTCCGCTTGAGCCTCGACCCCAAGAATTACGAGTACCGTCCCGGCCTGCTCAAGAACCGGAAAATTCTGATCACGGGTTCGAGCGACGGAATTGGCGAGGCACTTGCGCTATGCACGGCGAAACTCGGCGCGACAGTCATCCTGCATGGCCGCAACATCAAGAAGCTGGAATCCGTTTATGACCAAATACAGGCCTTGGACGACGTGGCCAGACCATCGATCGCACCGATGGACCTGGCGACTGTGGATACCGACGCTTACCTGTCACTTGCCGACAGCATTGCCAAGGAGTTCGGACAGGTGGACGGGCTGGTGCACAACGCCGGAATTCTCGGTAAAAAGCTTTCGATTGAGCAATATGAAACGATCGAGTGGCAATGCGTTATGCATGTAAACGTGACAGCCGCGTTCGCGCTGACACAGGTCTGTCTGCCACTTCTGCGGGAAGCGCACGATCCGTCGATCATTTTCACGAGCAGCGGTGTTGGCCGCAAGGGTCGCGCCTACTGGGGTGCCTATGCCGTTTCGAAGTTTGCCATCGAAGGTTTGTCTCAGGTTCTGGCGGATGAAAATCGCCACACTCGACTGCGGGTGAACTGCATCAATCCGGGGGCTACACGGACGAAATTGCGATTGGCGGCCTATCCGGCAGAAAACCGGGCCAAACTGAAGACGCCGGATGAGATTCTGCCCGTGTATATCTACTTGCTCGGTCCGGACAGCCAGGGCGTCACCGGGCAAAGCCTCGACGCACAGTAATATTCTACTTTAAATATAGTTATTAATTAATTGTTTTAAAACACTTTTATTATCTTTTAGTTTCACCTCTTCTACGCCTGCGCGACCTTGACGATCGCGCCCGCATGGCCGAGGGAGGTTCGAGCCCGGCCGCCAGATAAAGGAGGCGCACCTGCGCTGGCGCCAATGCTTCATATTTGCCGCGGCGCAACGTCCGGGGCAACGCAATGGGACCGTAGCCAACGCGTATGAGCCGTGTGACGTCGTATCCGATTGCCGACCACATTCGCCGCACTTCCCGGTTTCTCCCCTCCTTCAGACTCACGTTGAACCAGCGATTGGCCCCCTCGCCGCCGGCTGCCTCAATCTGCTCATAAGCCGCCTTACCATCCTCAAGTTCGACGCCGCTACGCAACCTGGCCAATTCCGCCGCGGATGGGCTGCCGTGCACTCTGACCGCGTAGCGCCGCAGCAATTCGGATGATGGATGCATCAATGCATTGGCCAGATCACCATCTGTCGTAAACAACAGCAAACCCATCGTTGTCATGTCCAGTCTGCCCACAGCAATCCATCGCGACCCCTTGATCTCGGGCAAAGAGTCAAAAACCAGACGCCGACCTTCGGGGTCAGAGCGACTGGTGATTTCGTCGGCTGGCTTATTGTAGATAAGGTGCCGGTGCATCTCGGCCGCCGCTCTGACAGTCAGTCGTCGGCCATCCAGCGCGATGAATTCCGATCCGGTGATTTTGTCGCCTAATTCGGCGATCCGGCCATCAATGCTCAACCGGCTGGCCTGAATCCAGCCCTCGATTTCGCGGCGTGATCCATGACCTGCCGCCGCGAGCACTTTTTGAACTCGCTCGGGTATGACTTGTTTACCTCAGGTACCAGCCCGTGATGCGTCTACATCTTCCGTGTCGCCGGCATCGGTCTGTTCCAAATCAGCGCTTTCGTCCGCGGTCGGGTCGGGCCATTCGGACGCAACAATCTCATGGAAACCGGAATCGGCGATCAGTTCCGGTGCTGGCTCGATATCAACATCGTCGTCCGCGCCCGCATCATCTTCGATTTCCGGATAAAGCACCGGCAGGTTCGTTACCTCTGCCGTCTCAAGCGCTACCTCGTCCTCCTCGACGGCCGGCAGGTTGAGTTGCACTCGCAGGGTTTCCCAATCGGACAAATCAGCGAGCGGCGGCAAGTCATCGAGCTTTTTCAATCCGAAATAATCGAGAAATAGTTTCGTCGTGCCAAACATCGCCGGACGCCCCGGTACGTCGCGATGCCCGACGACCCGGATCCACTCGCGCTCCTGGAGAGACCGGATGATATTGGTGCTGACCGATACACCGCGTATTTCCTCAATGTCGCCGCGCGTTACCGGCTGACGATAGGCGATCAGCGCCAGAGTTTCGAAAAATGCGCGGGAATATCTCGGCGGCCGTTCCTCCCAGAGCTTTTGCAAGCGTTCTGCCATGTCGGCCTTGACCTGAATGCGAAAACCGCTGGCCACTTCTTTGATCGTGATTCCCCGGTCTTCATACTCCTCCAGCAAAGTACTGATCACCTGTCTGATCTGCGATTTCTCGGGAGCCGAAGCGTCATCGAAGAGGTTTCGCAATTGATCAATGCTCAGAGGCCGTCCGGCCGCCAACAATGCAGACTCAATAAAGTGCTTTATCTCGATTTCGTCCATTAATGATCGTTCTCTCAGTTTCCGGATATCGCAAGATGAACCGTCAGATCTGGTCTTCGTCCGATACCAGGTGAACCGAAGACGCTGCTCTCACGTGCAAAGGCGCGTATGCCTCTGCCTGCACGACGTCGATCGCCGATTCGCGAAGCAGTTCCAAAATGGCGACAAATGTGACAGCCACCCCCATGCGTCCTTCTTCCGGATCAAACAGTTCAGCGAAGCTCGAAAATTTGCTTGTCTTTAGTCGGGTCAGGATTTCAGACATTCGTTGCCGGACCGACAGAGGTTCACGCAGCAGATGCAGTTTGGAAAACATCTCAGCACGCTTCAGTACATCGTGAAAAGACAGCAACAACTCCTTCAAGGTAACGTCCGGCAGCTCGGTCACTACCTTGCGTTCCGGCGCCTCAACATCGGCTACAAATACGTCGCGTTCCAAGCGCGGCATCGTACTCAAATCCTCCGCCGCCATTTTGAAGCGTTCGTATTCCTGCAGGCGGCGAATCAGCTCCGCACGGGGATCTTCCTCGTCTTCTTCTTCGTTTTCGGCACGTGGCAGGAGCATGCGTGATTTGATCTCGGCAAGCATTGCAGCCATCAGCAAGTATTCACCAGCCAGATCGAGCTGCATCTCCTTCATGAGCTCGATGTATTCGACGTATTGCCGCGTTACTTCGGCAATGGGAATATCGAGCACATCGATGTTCTGACGGCGAATCAGGTAGAGCAGCAGATCAAGTGGTCCTTCGAACGCTTCAAGGAATACTTGCAGCGCGTAGGGCGGAATATACAGATCCTGCGGAAGCTGAGTAACGGGCTCGCCAGCGACGACTGCAAAGGGCATTTCCCCCTGGGCCGGCGCTATATCGCCATCCGGCGGAGGCCTAGGCGCATCTTTGCTCGTAAGCACTTTGAGTTCGGGTTTCATCGGTTTCCCAAGCGAGGACGCCGCATTTTAGCGTAAATCGACCCACAAGCCGCTATTTGTTGCGCTACTGCAGCGAGCTGACATCGCCTCGCCCCACCCGTAGGACTTCCACTGAGCCCCCGGACAAATCAATCACGCTCGTCGGTTCGACACCAGTCGGGCCACCGTCAATGATCAACTCGATCTGACTCCCTATACGTTCCTCGATTTCCACCACAGAGGTCAATGGCAGGTCGTCCCCGGGAAGCGTCAGCGTCGAGCTCATGATCGGCTCTCCGAGAGCATCCAGCATCGCATGCACGATTGGATGGTCGGGCACACGCAGCCCGATTGTCCGTCTCCTTGGATTCTGTAGCCGTTTGGGCACTTCTCGCGTCGCCTGTAATATGAACGTATAGGGCCCTGGCGTCATCGATTTCATCAATCGATAGGCCCAATTGTCGAACCGGGCATAGAGACTGATCTCGGACAGGTCACTGCAGACCAGCGTGAAATTGTGATTCTTGTCCGTCCTTCGAATCCGCCGGATACGGTCCATCGCCCGCTTGTCGCCGATGTGACATCCAAACGCGTAGCTGGAGTCCGTCGGATAGGCGACCAGGCCGCCCCCACGGATCGTCGCCACAACTTCTGCAATGCGCCGTGGTTGCGGGTCCGATGGATGAATGTCGATGACCCGTGCCATGTGCGAATTGTAGCGGCATCAGAAAAATGTCGCCGGACTTGTTTAAGAATGTTTCGACCACCGCTCGATTTACGCTATCATTCGCCACCACTTTTTCGCTGCTACCCGCGAGCCTCTGATGCAGTTGCTGGCTGACTTTCTGCCATTACTTTTCTTTTTCGGTGCCTACCTGTACGACGACCTGTATTTTGCGGTCGGCGTCCTGATGGTCGTGATGCCCATCGGCCTGGCGCTGAAGACATATTTGACGGGAAAACTCGACAAGATTTACCTCGGCTCGACGATTTTTCTCCTGGTGCTTGGTGGCGCGACCCTCTTTTATCGCAATCCACTCTTTCTCTACTGGAAGCCAACGGCATTCTATTGGGTAGTCAGTATCGTATTCCTGGCAAGTCAGTGGATAGGTAAGATGACAATCGTGGAAAGGCTGTTCGGGCAGGCCGCCGCACTGAGCCGCGAGCACTGGGTCAAGCTGAACCTTATGTGGGTGGCATTTTTTGTTTTCGCCGGCGGCCTGAATATCTATGTAGCCTACTCGTTCAGTCAACCTGTATGGGTGAAATTCAAAGTATTCGGCTTGCTCGGATTGACGTTTGTTTTTGTGATTATTCAGGCTATTTGGATGACGAAAGTCAGTAACAGGCGCGAGTCCGAGATCGAAAAATCGGAAGTCTAAGATGTGGTACGCCATCATTAGTGAGGATGTGGAAAACAGCCTCGAGCTTCGTGCCAAAGTACGACAAGCGCATGTCGCACGTCTGCAGGCACTGGTCGATGGGGGGCGTCTCCTGACGGCTGGCCCTCACCCGGCAGTCGATGCAGAAAACCCTGGGTCGGCTGGATTTACGGGCAGCCTTGTCATTGCCGATTTTCCTTCGCTGCCCGACGCGCAGGCATGGGCTGATGCCGACCCTTATATCGAGACCGGCGTTTATGAAAAGGTCCTCGTCAAACCCTACAAAAGAGTCCTTCCTTGAGCGTCAACCGGGAACAACAGATCCGGCAATGCCTGGAAGAGATTTTCCAGCCCACTGATCTATTGCTTAAAGATCAGAGTCAACTGCACGTAGGCCACGAGGGCGCAAAAGATGGCAAGGGCCATTTCGATGTCACGATCGTGTCGGAGGCGTTTGACGGCAAGAGTCGCATACAGCGGCACAGAATGGTCTATGATGCGCTGGGCAGCTTGCTCGAGTCTGACATTCACGCGCTCCGGATAAAGGCACATACGCCTTCAGAGCGTCAATCCCGCACAATGTAGTTTTTCACACTACCTCTAAGGAATCCCAATCATGTATTCGAAGAACGGTTCCGCTACCGTCGGAGCACGCAGTTTTGCGATCACTATAACGATGACGGTGGCGCTCACAGCAGCGTCAGCTGGAGCCGAGACCATTGCGACGATTAATGGCGCCAATATCGATGGCTCCGTGCTGGAGGTCTATGTCCAGAGTCGTACGCAAAGGCCGCTTCGCGAGGTTAGCGCACAAGAGCGAGAGGGACTCGTTTCCGAACTGAAGGACCTGTTTATCCTCTCAACCCAGCCTAGCTCTGCAGACTTGAGAAAAGACCCGGAAATCGCCGCACAACTTGAACTGCGGGAGCGTGCCATCCTAGCGCAGGCTTTCGCCGCCAAGTTTCTCACCGACAACGTGGCTACGGAGGAAGAGATACAGGCGGAGTACGAGACGCAAGCAAAACTGGCTCCGCCGATGCAGTTCAAAGCTCGACACATTCTCGTGCCGACGCAAAGTGAAGCCATTGCTCTGATCGACCGGCTCCACACTGGCAGCGACTTCGCTACGCTCGCCATGGAACACTCGACCGGACCTTCAGCCAATGACGGCGGCGCCCTGCCCTGGTTTTCTCCGGATCAGATGGTAAGGCCTTTTTCAGATGCTGTAGCTGCACTCGAGGACGGCAAGTACACATCGGAGCCCATACAAACAGAATTTGGCTGGCATGTCATCCTGCGTGAAGAATCTCGGACAAACGAGGCACCACCACTAGAAAGCGTCCGTGACACAATAGCGCAAAATGTGGCTCAGAAAAAATTCCAAGATCATCTGGAAAAACTTCGCGCCGATGCAGCAAGCAAGAACTAGCTTTACTTAATACCTTATGGTTTAACAAAAGGACCCCAACTGGCGTCCTTTTTTCTTCACGGAATTTGTTTTGTGAGATCGATCACAGCAATCAAAAAGTGATCTTCCTATAGTGCGCTGGAGTCACTTCTAATCGCTCAGGGGTGGCTTCTCCAACCCTCGCATCTTCTTTAATGTTGATTCGAGATCTAAGTCGGCAGGGACGCCGACTTTTTTTTGGCTGCGATTCCGGTCAATCGAGACTTAGTGAAGGATCCGCAACCAGTAGGCTTGCGCCATCGTAAGACCAACCAGTAACAGCGAATTCGTCCCCTACCTGCGGCGCGCTACCATTCGATAATAGCGCCGTGTAATCGACCGTCATCCCACTGACAACTGCGAAACCACCGGCCAGATCTACTTCATCAACGATACCGCGAAGGTAAGAAACACCTCCGAATCTCGCGCTCACCGAGAAGACCTGCGCATCCAGAATGCCACCGGTATCCGCATCAATAGACCCATACACAGCAATCGTCATCCTACTTCCCAGGCCATCAAAATCACCAAACACTGTCTGACCCAGCACGGAAATAAACCCGTCGCCGACGTATCCAATTGCACCAAGTACAAGCAAGTCAGATCCGTGAATACCCAACGCGTCGCTGCCGTGTATTCCCAGAGCATCACTGCCATGGATGCCTAACGCATCGCTGCCGTGTATTCCCAGAGCATCGCTTCCATGGATGCCTAACGCATCGCTGCCGTGTATTCCCAGAGCATCGCTGCCATGTATTCCCAGAGCATCGCTTCCGTGGATGCCTAAAATATCGCTACCATGGATACCAAACGCATCGCTGCCGTGTATTCCCAGAGCATCGCTGCCATGTATTCCCAGAGCATCGCTGCCATGTATTCCCAGAGCATCGCTG
>JAZFPY010000214.1:0-3860 GCA_036444875.1 Woeseiaceae bacterium
GCGCTAAGAGGCTTGCTGTGCTGGGTCTGCCATGGTTTTAGCGATCCCCGAAGTGGCGCTGTCGGGTCAATATCGGCCCTGAGCGTTACAACGGCATAGCGGCAAATGGCTCCTATAAACTGATTCACAATCACGGCCATAGTCGGCGCGCGCTTCTCAACCCGTCGCACAATGTCTAATACGTGCGCAGGGGTGACCTGACTAACCGGCAAAGAACCAATGAATGGGAATACATCATTCTCCAGAGCCCTTTGTCTTTGCCTATAAGTTCTTGCCGTCCAATTCTCCTCGTTCCGCTCCAGCCACTCATCGGCTACTGCCCTAAACGTATTGGCATGGTCACTGGATTGTCGGATTCGGTCCAGCTTGCGCTTGTGTGATGGATGGATGCCTTCTTTGATGATCTTTTTCGCCGCATCACGCTTCGCCCGTGCCGCCTTCAAATCGACTTCTGGATACCGGCCAATAGCGAAGACGTTTTCCTTTCCTGCCAGTCGGTATCTAAGACGCCATAGCTTCGCCCCTGTAGGACGCACCTCCAGGTGCAAGCTGCCACCATCTGTAAGTTTGTACGGCTTGTGCTTGGGCTTAGCTTGCCTTACGCGGGTATCTGTAAGTGGCATGTGGGTATCCTCCAGCCAGCTAAATTGGATAACGTCAATAGCTACAGGGTATGCAGACAATTAACGCAATACTCCTGAGCAAAGGACGATTACCTTCTTTGATACCCGCAACGATACCCTCATTTATCTCGGCTGTAAACAGACGCCTTTAGACGGTATTGGAGCAATTATACCGTATAGAATAAGGCTTTATGTTAGGCTGCCGGACTTCCTCGGACGCCTGGAAACATCGAAAATGATTATGCAGCCGAATCACCGGGTTCCGGCCATCGGCATTTGCTAAGGATTCGCCGGTCAAGATGCTGTCTTTATTCGGTTCTTGTGTTACCGAGCGCTCGATATTAGCCCGATTATTGCACCAGTATGCCGGGCTTTTGGAACCACCACACAAGCAGACAGCAAAGAAATGTTAAGGGCCGCCAAGGGGGACCGGCGCCAGACGGGAGTTACCGGGGCTATTCAGCCGGCTTTTTCGAGCAAGTCGATATCTGAAACGTCGGAAACGCCGCGGCAGCGTGCTTTTGCCCGGTACATCGCTTCGTCTGCGGCGCGCAACAGACCGGTCAGGGTGCTGGCATGCTCCGGATACAATGCCAGTCCGATGCTTGCAGCACAGTGGAGTGTCTCGGTGCCGACAATGTAGGGCTCTTCCAGGCACCTGGTCAGCCTGGCCGCGAGCTTTTCGGCAACTTCAGGCGTCACATTCGAAACCAGAGCAACGAACTCGTCACCACCGGGACGGCCGATGATGTCGTGGGTCCGGAGGCTCGTTTGCAGGCGTTCTGCAGCGATCGTCAATATCTGGTCGCCTACCTCGTGGCCGAACTTGTCGTTTATCTGTTTGAAATCGTTCAGATCGATGAATAACAACGCACCCCTCGCATTATCATCGCTATTCGACAGCCTCTTGGTCGCATCCCGTTCAAACCCGCGCCGATTCAACACGCCGGTCAGTGGATCCAGCCAGGCGATGGACTCCATATGTATTTCTCTTGCTTTTCGAGCCGTCATGTCGAAAAGGGAAACCGCGACATCGTCGCCCACCGGCTCACCGATAAGACGCAGCCACTCCTGATTCGAATCGGTACCAACCCTGACCTCCGTGTCTATTACTTCCCCGCTCTCCGCCGCTGCCAGGAATCGCTCGAACAAGTCCGCAGAATCGCGCGAGTCCATTCCGCTGGAAGCGAGATTCATTATTCCGCCTGCTGTTAGTCCAATCATGTCCTCCCGGCTAGTCTTCAGGTATCGCGCCGCAGCAGCATTCGAAAAAATGCAGCGGAGTGACCTTTCTGCGCCCTCGCCAAACCAGCGCATCCGAATGCTGCCATTGACCGAATGATTTACCAGCGTGCGCTGCAGCATTTCGCTGCCGCCAATTTCTTTTTTCGCTTTCTCAACGTCGCTAACGTCGTGAAACATCAAGACACGCCCCGGTCGGGCGGCCGCTTTAGTCGATATCGGCGATACCTGCACGTGCAAGAAACGCCCCGTATCCGTCAGCATTTTCTGCGACTTGCCGGTATCGAGCGCCTTGTGAATCTCCGGGATCTCTTTTCCGAACACAGAATCAAGCGATTCGTGCAGCGCCTCGGATTCCGAAACGTTGAGCATTAATTCGGCGCCACGATTCAAGCCGATGATGCATTCCTTGTCGTCGACGATGACAACCGGGTCCTGCATATTTTGAAAAACGGTCTCGTACGCCATCGGCGAGAATTCGATAATCTGCTCGCCGATTACGAGCCAGGCATAGATCGGCAACATTGCCGCGAAAACAATCGGCACCGTGGAAATTGTATCGGGGCCTAAGCCGAAGTCATAAGCGGCAATCGCAATAGCAGGAGCAAACGCGGCACCCGCCAATATGAACAGCCCGCGACGGTTTGCCGGCGCGACGCCAGTACTGTGCATGACCAGCGTCAGAATACCAAGGCCGACAATTGCGTAGGTGTACGGCGCATGTAGCAACAGAAACCACGGTCCCCATTCGACCGGACGGGTAAGGAATTCACCCACCTCGTTCGTAGCTGGCAAATACCACATGAATTCGTGCGTGACATTTGTTGCGGCGACCAGGACCGACAGAATTGGCACAATCAAAAGTGCGGCGATGGTAGTCCTGGATGTCTCGGCACCCGTGTATTCACGGAAACAGACAAGGAGCGCGACAGGTACCAGGGCAGTGCCGAGGAAATGGCCCAACCGACCGATGGAGAATACAAAATAGGTCGTTGCCATTAACTCGATAGCGCCGCCCAGAACCCAGATACCGATGATGATGAACGTTGCGCCGACCAGAATATTGCCGATCTCACGCTTGCCGCCGATGAAGCGCATTCCCAGCAGCGCATAACAGACGGCGCTGATACAAAGCAGAACTGACAGAACAACTTCCAGGTTCATCGTAGTATTCGCGTGTTCTTGGGGCCCAAACGCAGGAATATGTGGCATTGTACTGAGCGCAAGCCTTTGATTCTGGGAACTGTTCCACAGCTTTTCGCCACTTCAACAGCTGCTGTGGTCGATTTTTCTCAGACTTTGGTCGAAACGCTCCCCCGCATGCCGCGGACGGCAGGCTAAGTCCCTGTTTTTGGGTGAATTCACGGTATTGTGTGGCGCATTCACTGGCCACCCGAACAGCTCCTCGCCGCAGCACTCCCATTGGGCGTCCGTGCTGACGGGCGATGTCTTATACAGACAGCTTATTCTCTGGTCAGGCCAGGCCGGCCTCAAACAACGCCCAGTCCGGAACATCATCCTTGTCGAGCCTGGGCAACTCCGCCTGAATCAAATTGGGATACTTCCTTGCACCACCGCAATTGAACAAGACCACGCGTTCGTCTGGCGTAAGCCAGCCCGAACTCAAGAGACTTTCGGCTGCACCGATACAGGCAGCTGATTCGGGGCCGATAGAAATACCCTCGGCCTCGGTGCCAAGCCGCATCCACTCTGAAATTCGCTCCTCCGCTACCGCGACAGCGCAACCATCGCTTTCCCTGATAGCGTCGAGAATCATGAAGTCACCGACGGCAGCCGGTACCCGCAGACCCAAAGCGATTGTGCTTGCATCTTCGAATGGCTCCGCAAACTTTTCTCCTCGATCGAAGGCCCTGACAATCGGGCAACAGCCGTCGGACTGAACCGCGACCATGCGCGGCATGCGCTCGCCAGCCAGCCAACCGAGCTCATCAAGTTCCTGGAAAGCCTTCCACATGCCGATCAGGCCGGTGCCAC
>JAZFPY010000215.1:0-2886 GCA_036444875.1 Woeseiaceae bacterium
GGCATTCGACTCGAAAAAATCGCGTTGTTGGAGCGCGACGCCACAACGCTCGAGGGCAAGGAGCAGTGGGATGACGCCGTTCAAAAGTACAATGCGATTCTCGAAGTTGATCCCGATCTGGATTTTGCGCATGCAGGTCTGGCACGGGCAAGCGGGCGAGCTGCTCTGCACGAGACGCTTGAGAAATATATTGCGGATCCCGACAGTCTTAGCAACCCTTCGACTATGCAGGCTGCGACGAAATTGCTGCTCGATATAATCCGCATGCCGTCTGTCGGCCCGCGACTGGAGGACCAGAAGAATCAGCTATCCCGATTGCTCAAACGGGCGACAACAGAACTAACTGTTCGTCTGATTTCCGATAATGCAACTGACGTTGTGATATTCAGGGTTGGTAAACTAGGCAGGTTCGATTCACAGGAGATTAGCCTCCGCCCCGGTTCTTACGTGGCGGTAGGCAGTCGGCCCGGCTACCGCGATGTCAGGCTCGAGTTTAAAGTATCTCCGGAGATCGATCTTCAACCCATTATTGTCCGTTGCGAGGAACAGATTTGAGTTTTGACGCCGTAGTAATTCTCGATGCAGAAGGCGAACGGCGAATAGAAATTGAGCGTCTGCCGCTGCGGGTCGGCACCGGCATTGAATGTGAACTACGCTTGCCGGGGCCCGGTGGCGGTCCCGTCGCATTGCTCGACATACTTGACGATGCCCCGTTCGTACAACCCGTTGGCGGAGACGGCGCACTGCAGATAAACGGCGCGCCGTTGACGACGAGCAGGCGGCTGGCTGCCGGCGATACACTGGAGTTCTTTGGCAGCCGGATCGAGATCGGAGAGCAGCACGGGGCATTACAGCTGCAAATTCACCTCGAAGACAGCGCCTATGTGACGAAGCCGCCGGAGCTGCCGGACGCGGCCGGCGAGCTTGCAGACGAAGCGATTGCGCCGGCGGCATTCAAGCGTGCATCCGATATCGCCGCCCGGACAATTGAGCCACGAAAACATCACTGGCAGGCAATCATTGGCGGCGTACTGGCGGCGTTGGTGATTGCGTCCTACCTTCTGTTCAGTGCGAGGTCCATTCAATTTACGGTTCAGCCCGGCGCGCCTGATGATTTCGAGATTACCGGTGGCTGGTTTCGGCTTCCCTTGGGCAATCGTTTTCTTTTGCGCACGGGGAGTTACACCGTTCACGTCAAAAAAGACGGCTACTACAATCTCAGCCGGAGTCTGACTGTCAGTGACGCGCAGAGCCAGGCGTTTGAACTGGTACTTCGAAAGTTGCCGGGGCAACTCACGGTCATAACCGATCCGGTCGTCGATGCAATCGTTACGATCGATGAAGGTATCGTCGGCCAGGCGCCTTACGGTCCTGTCGAACTGCAACCCGGCGTGCACTCGGTCACCGTCAGCGCCGATCGATTCCTGCCGTTTTCCGATGTGTTAGAGATCCCCGGCCTCGGCCGCCAGGAAGAAGTACGCGTTCAGCTCGTCCCACGCTGGGCAAATGTCGATGTATCAACAGAGCCGTCCGGCGCCACGATTTATGAAGGCGAGCAAAAAATAGGGTTGACACCGATGGTTCTCGAGCTGCTCGAAGGGTCACATGACATCAGCATCATCCTCGACGGTTACAAGGCGTGGGACGGCACGATTACCGCAGCACCCAATGTCGATCAGCTCATTCCGACTATCCAGCTCGAGCCTGCCAACGCCCGGCTGCTGGTCAACACGATACCCCGCGCCGCCAACGTGACCGTCAATGGCCGCTACAGGGGGCAATCGCCGGTCAATCTCTCGCTCTCTCCGGACATTAATTATGAAATCGGCATGTCCAAGGCCGGTTACGGATCGGTGCAGCGCAAGATTCGTCTCGAGGCGGCCGCCAGGGAAGAAATGACCGTGGACCTGACGGCTCGCACTGGCAAAGTGACCGTGCGTTCATATCCGTCCAGCGCCACGGTTTATATTGACGGGCGCGCGCGAGGTACCGGCACGGTAACGCTGAATCTCAGCTCTGCCCCGCATCGTCTCGAAGTCCGTCGTGAAGGGTATGAATCCTTTAGTCGCAGCATTACGCCGCGCCCGGGCTATCCGCAAACGGTTCAGGTACGGCTTCGCTCCGAAGTGGAGATCCGCCAGGCGTCGGTTGCGCTGACCATCACGACGTCTGAGGATCAGATTTTGAGGCGCGTCGAACCCGGCAGTTTTACGATGGGCGCCTCGCGCAGCGAGCAGGGCAGGCGCGCCAATGAAGTGCTCGTCCCCGTAAGGCTGACCAAACCATTTTTTATCGGCGCCAAGGAAGTGAGCAACAAGGAATTTGCCCAGTTCAGGAAAGGGCACGATTCTGGTGCCGACGTTCATGCGTCTCTGGCCGGTGACAATAATCCGGTCGCAAATGTGACCTGGGGGGATGCCGCCGAATACCTCAACTGGTTGAGCGCCAAAGAAGGACTGGCGCCGGCCTACGAACTGAAGTTCGACAAATGGGTGCCGGTCCATCCGGTCCCGAACGGCTACCGATTGCCCAGCGAGGCGGAGTGGGCTTGGGCGATTCGCTATCAGGGCAGCGCCAGGGCATCCAGGTTCCCCTGGGGAGAAAAGCTTCCGCCGCGGGGCGAGGCGGGGAATTATGCCGATCAATCTGCTGTTGGACTCGTGCCATCAATTCTGCCGAGCTATGACGACGGGTATGCGTCCACGGCGTCGGTTGGCACATTTCCGGCAAATGCGCTCGGTGTTCATGACGGAGGCGGCAATGTGGCCGAATGGGTGAACGATATTTATTCTGTGCCTACGCCCGGCCAGACTCAAGCTGTCGTCGATCCTGCGGGTCCCGACAGGGGTACGCATCATGTTATCCGCGGCTCGAGCTGGCGCCACG